>NZ_JBUEGC010000061.1:0-35756 GCF_054963655.1 Streptomyces sp. HSS9-12
CCCGTAGCCCCCGGCTGAAGCTGCCAAGTGCCTGACTTGATGTCCCGCCGACTCGCAAAGCCCAACCTGCCCGGCAAGCAGCCTGACACCCCATCAGAACGAGCGTCAAATGAGCGTCACGAGCGTCATTTCGGCGTCAAGATATCGCCCGTAACGCCCACACCGCACATAATGCGCACGCACGAAACCGCAGGTCAGGAGCCCTTGGCCACCGGCTCAAGGATGGCAACGCACTCCACATGATGCGTCATCGGGAAGAGGTCGAACGCCCGCAGGCGGCGCGGGGCGTAACCCGCCTCGCCGAAGTACTTCAGGTCTCGGGCGAGCGCCGCCGGGTCGCAGGCCACGTACGCGATCCGGCGAGCACCCAGGGACGCCAGGTGACGGACCGTCGCCTTGCCGGCCCCCGCCCGTGGCGGGTCCAGAACGATCAAGTCCGCCTCGGTGATGCCGGTGCGCGGCAGCACCTGTTCGACCTTGCCGTGCTCGATACGGACCCGGTCCAGGTCGGCCAGGTTGTGCCGCGCGTCCTCGACCGCCCGCTTGCCGGACTCGATGCCGAGCACTGCCCCTCGCTCCCCGACCCGTTCGGCCAGCGCGCCGGCGAAGAGCCCCACGCCGCAGTACAGGTCGAGGGCCATGTCGCCGCTACGCGGCATCAGGCCCTGCATCACCGCTTCGACCAGCAGCTCCGCCGCCTTCGGGTGGACCTGCCAGAAGCCGCCCGCGCCGACCCGCCAGGTACGGCCCACCGCGCGTTCCCGTACGAAGGGGCGCCCGTGAACCCGGTGCACGCCCCCCGTCTTCTCGTCGACCCGCATCACCGACACCGGCTTGTCGAGCTCGACCAGCGGCAGCCGGCCCCCCGGCCGCGGGGTGAGGATCACCTGCCGGTCGTGGGAGCCGGTGGCGGCGATGGCCTCGATCGACTCGATCTGCGGCCAGATCCGCTTCTCGACGCCCAGTTCGCTGACGCCCGGCGCGGCGATGAGGCAGTGGTCGATCGGCTCGACCTCGTGCGAACGGTGGCGGCGCAGACCGGCGCGGCCCTCGGCGTCCACCGCGTACTGCACCCGCGTGCGCCACGCCGGCACCTCGCCCTTGGGCACCTTGTCGCCGGGCGCGGGCTCCACCGTGCCATCCCAGCCCGCCTCCTGCGGCGTGAGTCCGGCGAGCCGGCTCAGCTGCTCAGCGATGACCGCGACCTTCAGGCGGCGCTGCGCGCCCGGCGCGGCGTGCTGCCAGTCGCAGCCGCCGCACTTGCCCGGTCCGGCGTACGGGCAAGGCGCCTCGACCCGGTCGGGCGACGCCTGCAGCACCCGTACCGCGTCGGCCCGCAGGTAGCGCGAGTCCTCCCGGCCCTCGGTCACCCGGGCGACGACCCGCTCGCCGGGGAGCGCGTGCCGTATGAACAGCACCCGGCCCGCAGGCGTACGCGCGATGCAGTGCCCGCCGTGCGCGACGGGCCCGACCTCGACCTCGTACTCCTCGCCGACCAGCGATGCGGGTTCTGTTGTCACGAGGGAAGTACTCCTGAGCTGGTGGGGGTGGGGGGGCGGACCGCAGCCGTCCAGTCTACGTCCCCCGCCCCCACCGGCTTTACATACGGTCCACGCCCGCCTTGCGGGTCACCGAGGCCGTGTCCTTGCCATCGCGCTGCGCGGGCGGCGCGGCAACCGGGCCGCGGCGCACCGAGCCCGGTGCGGCCCATTCGGCCCGCTTCTTGGCCCGCTGCTTGGCCAGCTCGGAGGAGTCCAGCTGCCAGGGAACGGAGGTGACCATGACGCCCGGGGTGAACAGCAGCCGGCCCTTGAGCCGCAGCGCGCTCTGGTTGTGCAGCAGCTGCTCGTACCAGTGGCCGACCACGTACTCCGGGATGTAGACGCTGACGACGTGGCGCGGGCTGTTGCGGCGCAGGCCCTTGACGTAGTCGATGATCGGCCGGGTGATCTCGCGGTAGGGCGAGTCGAGGACCTTCAGCGGTACGTCTATGCCGCGCTCGGTCCACTCGGCCTGCAGCGCCTTGGTCTCGGCGGGGTCGACGCTGATGGTGACGGCTTCGAGGGTGTCGGAGCGCATCAGTTTGGCGTACGACAGGGCGCGCAGCGTCGGCTTGTGGATCTTGGAGACCAGCACGATGGAGTGCACGCGGGAGGGGCGGACCGTCTCGTCGCTCGGCTCGTCGGCAGCGGCCAATTCGTCGGACACCGCGTCGTAGTGGCGCCGGATCGAGGTCATGGTGACGTAGAAGATCACCATGCCGAGCAGGGCGACCCAGGCGCCGTGCGTGAACTTGGTGACCAGCACGACGGCGAGCACCAGACCGGTGAAGAACGCGCCGAACGCGTTGATCGCCCGGGAGCGGATCATGAGGCGGCGCTTGGCCGGGTCGGTCTCGCTGAGGAGATGGCGGTTCCAGTGCCGGACCATGCCGATCTGGCTGAGGGTGAAGGAGACGAACACGCCGACGATGTAGAGCTGGATGAGGCGGGTGGAGTCGGCGCCGTAGATGTAGACGAGCACGGCGGCCGCACCGGCCAGCAGCACGATGCCGTTGGAGAAGGCGAGCCGGTCACCGCGGGTGTGCAGCTGGCGCGGCAGGTAGCGGTCCTGGGCGAGGATCGAGCCGAGCAGCGGGAAGCCGTTGTACGCGGTGTTGGCGGCCAGGAACAGCACCAGCGCGGTGGCGGCGGCCAGGAGTACGAAGAAGAACGTGCCCTTGCCGAAGACGGCGGCCGCGACCTGCGTGATGACGGGGTTCTGGGTGTAGCCGTCGCCGACCGGTACGCCGTTCTTCAGCAGGTCGCGGGCCGGGTTCTCGGCCATCTTCACATCGGTGGCGAGCGCGAGGGCGATGATGCCGCAGAACATGGTGACGGCCAGGGCGCCCATCATCGCGAGCGTCGTGGCCGCGTTCTTGCTCTTGGGCTTGCGGAAGGCGGGCACGCCGTTGCTGATCGCCTCGACGCCGGTGAGCGCCGCACAGCCGGAGGAGAAGGCGCGCAGCAGGAGGAAGACGAGCGCGAAGCCCGCCAGTCCGGAGTGCTCGGCCTTGATCTCGAAGCCCGCGGTGGGGGCCTGCATGGTCTCGCCGAAGACGACACCGCGGAACACGCCCCAGACGATCATCGAAAAGACGCCGGCGACGAAGACATACGTCGGGATCGCGAAGAGCTTGCCGGACTCCTTCACTCCGCGCAGATTCATCAGCGTCAGCAGCACGATGATCCCGATCGCGCAGAGCACCTTGTGCTCGACGAAGAACGGGACGGCTGAGCCGAGGTTCTCCACACCGGAGGAGATCGACACGGCGACGGTGAGCACGTAGTCGACCAGCAGTGCGCTGGCGACGGTGAGCCCGGCCTTGGGGCCGAGATTGGTGGTGGCGACCTCGTAGTCGCCACCACCGCTCGGGTACGCGTGCACGTTCTGCCGATAGGACGCCACCACCGTGAACATCAGCACGATGACGGCTACGGCGATCCAGGGGCTGAAGTGGTAAGCCGACGCACCCGCCACGGACAGGACGAGAAGCACCTCGCCCGGCGCATAGGCCACGGACGACAGCGGGTCGGAGGCGAAGACGGGAAGCGCGATGCGCTTGGGGAGGAGGGTCTCTCCCAACTGCGTACTGCGCAGCGCTCGGCCGATCAGGATCCGTTTAGGGAGGTCGGTCAGTTTGGACACGAGAGAGGATCGTAAGCGCTTGGTATGGCGGCCGCCCACCCGCCGGCCGGGGCCGTCTCATACGGACTGCCGCACGGGGTAGGCCCTCAGCGGGCGATGGCGGGTAGCGTTACCGGCGACAGTACAGATCAACAGTCGCCCGCGCCGGCGGCTCGGAAGGTGATGAGACGGTGTTTGCGCAGGTCAGAGCACTAGGGGAAGGTGCGAGGTAGAGACCTCATGCACATCGTGATCATGGGCTGCGGCCGGGTGGGCTCCACGCTCGCGCAGACTCTCGAGCAGCAGGGGCACACCGTGGCGGTCATCGACCGGGACCCGACCGCCTTCCGCCGCCTCGGCTCCAGCTTCGGCGGCCGCCGCGTCACCGGGGTGGGCTTCGACCAGGACACCCTGCGCGAGGCGGGCATCGAGGAGGCCGGTGCGTTCGCGGCGGTCAGCAGCGGCGACAACTCGAACATCATCGCCGCCCGGGTGGCCCGCGAGATGTTCGGCGTCGAGAACGTCGCGGCCCGTATCTACGACCAGCGCCGCGCCGAGGTATACCAGCGCCTCGGCATCCCGACCGTGGCCACCGTGCGGTGGACGGCCGACCAGATGCTGCGGCGGCTGCTGCCCTCCGGCGCCGAGCCGCTGTGGCGCGACCCGAGCGGCGCGGTGCAGCTCGCCGAGGTACATGCCTCGTCGAAGTGGGTCGGACACAAGATCAGCAAACTGCAGGAGGAGACGGGCGTGCGCGTGGCCTTCCTGACCCGGCTCGGGGAGGCGATGATCCCCGACTCGCAGACGGTGCTGCAGGAGGGCGACCTCGTGCACGTGATCATGCGCACCGACGAGATCGAGAAGGTCGAGTCGGCGTTCGCCCAGGGACCCGAGGAGGCGCAGCAATGAGGGTCGCCATCGCGGGCGCGGGAGCGGTGGGCCGCTCCATCGCCGCAGAGCTGCTGGAGAACGGGCACGAGGTGCTGCTGATCGACAAGGCGCCGACCGCCATCTCGGTGGAGCGGGTGCCGCAGGCCGAGTGGCTGCTGGCCGACGCCTGCGAGATCACGTCGCTGGACGAGGCCGCGCTGCAGCGCTGCAACGTGGTCATCGCCGCGACCGGCGACGACAAGGTGAACCTGGTCGTCTCGCTGCTGGCAAAGACGGAGTACGGGGTGCCGCGCGTCGTGGCCCGGGTGAACAACCCGAAGAACGAGTGGCTGTTCAACGAGTCCTGGGGCGTCGATGTGGCGGTCTCCACGCCGCGGCTGATGTCGGCGCTGGTGGAGGAGGCGGTGAGCGTCGGCGACCTCGTACGGCTGCTGCGCTTCAGCCACGGCGACGCCAACCTCGTCGAGCTGACCCTGCCGCCGGAGTCGGCGCTGGCCGGCACCCGGGTGGGCGATGTGGACTGGCCCGAGGACACCTCGCTGGTGACGATCATCCGCGGCACGCGGGTGCTCACGCCGAACCCCGAGGACGTGCTGGAGGCAGGCGACGAGCTGCTGTTCGTCGCGGCGCAGGCGCGTGAGGAGCAGCTGGAGGACCTGCTGTCGGTCCGGCGCGAGCCCGCCGGGGGCTGACGCCGGCCGGTAACGGAAAGGGCCCCGGGACTTCCCGGGGCCCTTTTGTCTGCAACGACGGGCGGTTACAGCTCGCGCCGCGCCTGTGCGGCGGCGTGGACACGCTCCTTCTCGGCCGCCTCCTCCGCCTCCATCTCCGCGATCACGTCGATCGGCGGCGGCGCCTTGGCCAGGAAGATCCAGGTCAGGTACACGCAGAGCAGGAACGGCGGGATGCCCAGCGAGACCTTGACCCAGCCGAGCTGAGTGGCATCGCCCCACCAGTACAGCGGGAAGAGGATCGCCGACTTGCCGAGCAGGATGATCCCCCATGCCCAGGTCGCCTTGGTGTACGCCCGGAAGCGGCCCGGGTTGCGCGTGCGCCAGGAGAGGTTCTCCCTGAGCATCGGCCCGAGCAGCACGCCGATCAGCGGGTAGCGGAAGAGCGTCGAGAGGATGTACACGACCGCGAGCCCGAGGGTGTAGAGCATCCCCGGGAGGTAGAAGTTCTTCGCGTCGCCGGACATCATCGCGAAGACCGCGCCGAAGGCTACCCCGAAGACCCCGCTGAAGGCGTGCTTGAGGGTCTCGCGCCGCGCGAGCCGTACGACGGCGAGCAGCAGCGTGAGCCCGAGCGCGGCGATCGCGGCGAGGTGAATGTCCCGCTTGATGGTGTAGATCAGGACGAAGACCAGTCCCGGCACGGTGGTGTCGACCATGCCGCGTACCCCGCCGAACGCCTCCAGCAGCGCGGTGTCGGCCGCGGCCTTGCCCAGGGCGGCGTGCGAACCCGGCAGCTGCGAAGCCGCCGGGGTGTCCTGGTGGTCCGTATGAGTCGGCTTCTCCGATGAGGTCACCGGCTACTCCTGTCCGAGCGGTCGGAGTTCGTACTTCGGATTGAAGAGCACCCGGCGGCCGTGGCTGATGGAGATCCGGCCCGATGCGATGAGCTTGCGACCCGGCTCTATGCCGACGATGGAGCGCCGGCCGAGCCATACGACGTCGAGGGCGGCCGAGCCGTCGAACAGCTCGGCCTCCAGCGCGGGCACACCGGCCCGTGGTCGCAGGGTCACCGTGCGCAGCGTGCCGGCGACCTTGACGATCTGCCGGTCGTGGCAGTCGCAGATGCGCGTGCACCCCGCAGCCTCGGTGTCCTGCTGCAGCTCGTCGGCATGCAGCTCCTCCTGGGATGAGGACAGCCGGTCAAGCATCCGGCGGAAGCGGCCGGCCGGCCTCTCGGAGCGGGGTTCGGCACTCATACAGGCAGCGTACCGGTCACGGCCCCGAGGGATCACGACCCGAATCGGTAACCCACCCGGGACGGGTGGCCGCTGCTGCGCGCATACGTCGGTGGCCCGCACTGCGTGAAGTACGGGCCACTGTCAGCAATGGTTCAGGCCGCGGGCGGCCTGGTGCGGTCAGCGCACCTCGGAGATCTCCGGGCCGCGTTGCAGCCGGTCGACGCCACCCGCGAAGCGGGAGCCTTCGGCCGGCTCGGCCTGCACGCCCTCGGGCACCATCTGCGCGTCGTTCGGCAGCTTCAGCACGATCGGGTCGCGCGGAGCCATCGGCCCCTCGCCCCGCACCACGACCGTGTCCTTGAAGATCTGCTCCAGCAGCCCCGCGGCCTCCGGCTTCACCGCGCCCTGCCCGGAGATCACCCCGCGCAGGAACCACCGCGGCCCGTCGACGCCGATGAAGCGCACCATCTGCACGCCGTTCGTCCCGTCCGGCAGCTGTACGGGCACCTGAGCGCGCAGCTCCCAGCCGAGCGGTCCCTCGACCTCGTCGACCACACCGCCCTGCTGGGTGATGCCGGTGGCGATCTCGTCGCGCACCTCGGACCAGATGCCTTCCTTCTTGGGTGCGGCGAACGCCTGCAGCTGCACGGCGCTGTCCTCCAGCACGACCGTCGCGGCGACGATCGCGTCACCCGCGACCTCCACCCGCAGCTCCATGCCCTCGACCCCGGGCACGAAGAGGCCACCGAGGTCGACCCGGCCCGCGCCGGGCTCCCGGACCTCGGAGATGTCCCATGGGCCGTCGGGGCGCGGCGCCGGCGGCAGGCTCACCCGGTGGTGCTCGGCGTCTGCCGTGTCCACCGCTTCCACCGCATCCTCCGCGCCCTCCTGCGACTCGATTGCGTCCGGGCTCACGCCGTCGGCCAGCTTGCCGGCTGCGCCGTCCCGGTCTGCGCGTCCCTTGCGACGACGTCCGAACACGTCACTGTCCTTCCCGGTCGGCATCGACCGAAGCGAGTTCAATTCCCCCAGCGGGGCCGCCCACAGCGGCGTGGCCGCCGGTGGACCCGAAGCCTCCGTCGGCCCGCGCGGAGCCGGGAAGCTCCGCCACCTCGTGGAAGCGCACCCTCTCGACCTGCTGGACGATCAGTTGGGCGATCCGGTCGAACCGCTCGAACCGCACGCTCTCGCGCGGGTCCAGATTGACCACGATCACCTTGATCTCCCCACGGTACCCGGCATCGACCGTCCCGGGTGCATTCACGAGGGCCACGCCGCAGCGGGCCGCGAGACCCGAGCGCGGATGCACGAAGGCCGCGTACCCGTCGGGCAGCGCAACAGACACTCCGGTCGGCAGTACTGCCCGCTCGCCAGGCGCCAACTCGGCCGCCTCCGTGGTGACGAGATCGGCCCCGGCATCGCCCGGGTGCCCGTACGAGGGGATCGGAACCTCAGGGTCCAGTCGCCGGATCAACACATCGACGGGGTTCCGTACGCCGCTCACGGGTTCACCTCGAAGGCTCGGGCGCGCCGGACCTGGTCCGGGTCCGCCATCGCGGCCTGGATCTCCTCCGGCCGGCCGTTCTCGACGAAGTGATCGACCTTCACCTCGATGAAGAGCGCATCCGCCCGCGCCGCCACGGGGCCGTCCGGACCGCATATCCGGCCGACCGCCGTGCTGTAGATCTTGCGGCCGTGCACCGCCGTCACATGGGCGTCCAGGTGCAGCACCGTGCCCACTGGCACCGGCCGTACGAAGTCGGTCTCCAGCCGGCCGGTCACCGCGATCACTCGCAGCAGCCAGTTGAGCGAGCCGAGCGTCTCGTCCAGGGCCGCTGCCAGGATGCCGCCGTGCGCGAGGCCGGGAGCGCCCTGGTGGGCGGGCTGGACGGTGAACTCGGCCGTGACGCTCACACCCTCACCCGCGCGTGCTTCGAGGTGCAGTCCGTACGGCTGGGCCCCGCCGCAGCCGAAGCACTGGTCGTAATGCGCCCCCAGGAGCTCTCCGGGCTCGGGGGCGTCGGGGTGTCGCACCGGCGGAGCAGCGTCCTCCGGTGGCGTCAGCGATGCAGTTGGTCCACTCACGAGTGCTGACCCTACCGGCGCCGACGGGACGGCGGCCCGGCCGTGCCAAGCTTGTGGCCATGCAGTCCTACGAAGAACGCCTGACCGCGCCCCGCTCCTGGTGGGTGCTCGCGGTTCTCGTCGGCCTCGCGATGGCACTGGTTCTGCTGCCCCTCGGCGCCCTGCCGATGCTGGGCGGGCTGATCGGCGGGGCCGCGCTGGCCGCGGTGGCGGTGAGTTCGTACGGCTCGGCGCGGATCCGGGTGGTGGGAGGCTCGCTGGTCGCGGGGGACGCGCGGATTCCGGTCGAGGCCCTGGGGGCGGCCGAGGTGCTGGACGAGGCGGAGGCACTCGCCTGGCGCCGGCACAAGGCGGACCCGCGGGCGTTCATGCTGCTGCGCAGCTACATTCCGACGGCGTTGCGGGTGGAGGTCACGGACCCGGCCGATCCGACGCCGTACGTCTATGTGTCGACCCGGGATCCGGAGGGTCTGGCCGCGGCGCTCGCGGCGGTACGGAACTGAGGCCGCCGGCTACGGCTCGCGGGCTGGGGCCGGGGCGGCTGGAGCCGCTACTGCGACTCGTGCGGCCCCCGCAGCTCTTCGTGGTGCTGGATGGCCTTGGGGCTGGCCGGCTCCTCGATCTCCCACGTCGGCGGGTGCTGCGGCAGAGCGTCCCAGGGAACCTGCCGCTTGCGCAGGTCTGTGCGGACCTTCGCCGCGAGCCGACGGGTGTCGCGGCGGTTCATCACGGCGCCGACGGCGGCGCCGATCAGGAACGGCGTCAGGGTGGGCATGTTCCGCAGGGTGCGCCTGAGGACCCGCTGGCGCAGCTCCCGGCGCATCTGGCCGCCGAGGGCGGCATTGATGGTCATCGGCTTGGTGACGTCGATACCGCGCTCGTCGGACCAGGCGGTGAGGTACGCGGTCGCACGCTGCGTGAGGGTGCCCGACGCCGGGACGCCGTAGACCTCGTGCAGCTCCGCGATGAGCTTCAGCTCGACTGAGGCGACGCCGACGATCTCGGCGGCGAGCTCCGCCGGCATCGCGGGCGGCACAGGCAGCATCGCGGCGGCGCCGACCCCCGCGCCGACGGCCGCCGAGCCTGCGGCGGCCCCCGCCACCAGCTTGTCGGCGAGCTCCTCCGGGCCGAGGCCCGGGAACTGCCTGCGCAGCGTCGCCAGGTCCCGCACCGGGACCCGCGGGGCGTTCTCGATGATCCGGTCAGCGATCACCGAGAGTCCCAGGCGCGCGCCTTGACGCCCCCTTCTGACGCCGCTCAGGGCCGCTGCCGCGAGCGAGGCCGCGCGGCCTCGCTCGTCGTGCGCACCCGGACCGAGTCCGGGGGAGGGTGCCTCGGCACTCTCCTCCGGGGCTGTGCCGCTCTTGTACACCGCTACGGGGCCTCGCCGCCGGAAGGGGTTCTTCCGGGACGGGGTCGAGCCAGCCACGGCCGACCGGATCTCAGGCCGCGCAGTCGCGGCAGATCGGCTGACCGTTCTTCTCGGCCGCCAGCTGGCTGCGGTGGTGCACCAGGAAGCAGCTCATGCAGGTGAACTCGTCGTCCTGGCGGGGCAGCACCCGCACGGACAGCTCTTCGTTGGAGAGGTCCGCACCGGGCAGCTCCAGGCCCTCGGCCTGCTCGAATTCGTCGACGTCGACGGTCGAGGTCGACTTGTCGTTCCGGCGGGCCTTCAGCTCTTCGATGCTGTCCTCGTTGAGGTCGTCATCGGTCTTGCGTGGGGTGTCGTAATCCGTTGCCATGTCGCTCTCCCCCTCCGGGTGTCTGCGGTGTCTCCAGCGCACGTAACGCGTGAGAGGCCGGACTTGTGCCCGACCTGAGGCGGAGATTTTGCCTCACATCAAGGTCTGTTACTCAATCGACACCCAACCGCCCCCCTGAAGAGGTGATCGGGTTGGATGGCGATCGGACGGTACACGGTCCGAAAACCGCACCTCACAGCGGCTACCCCCGTGTACTTCCCGTGATCACCGCCCCCGGAAACCAGGATTTTCCAGGCTTTTCGGCGACCTTTCC
The DNA here is from genome assembly GCF_054963655.1 of Streptomyces sp. HSS9-12. Lineage (NCBI taxonomy): Bacteria > Bacillati > Actinomycetota > Actinomycetes > Kitasatosporales > Streptomycetaceae > Streptomyces > Streptomyces sp. HSS9-12. The sequence goes on from NZ_JBUEGC010000061.1 coordinate 10,571, forward strand.
GATCACGGAGAGTAGATGGCCGAAAATTCGCGCATGTGATCGATCACACATCGAAGAGCCATCGCCGAGCCTCGAAAAGCCGACGGAGAATCCCGGCGATTCCGCCCAAAGCGAACTACTGACCGGCAGCTCAGCGGGGCAGAGTGACCCGCATCACGAGGCCGCCCCCCTCCCTCGGCTCCGCGGTGATCCGGCCGCCGTGGGCGCGGGCCACCGACCGTGCGATCGACAGTCCGAGACCGACCCCCTTGTCGCTGCCGGTCCGCTCGGTACGCAGCCTGCGGAAGGGCTCGAAGATGTTGTCCAGCTCGTACGCGGGGACCACCGGTCCGGTGTTCGCCACCACGAGCACGGCCTGACCAGGCAGGGCCGCCGTGGTGACCTCAACCCAACCGTCCGGGATGTTGTAGCGCACGGCATTCTGCACCAGGTTCAGCGCGATCCGCTCCAGCAGGACCCCGCTGCCCTGGACGACCACCGGCGCCCGTTCGCCCCGCAGCTCCACGCCGGATGCCTGCGCCTCGGCGCGTACCTGGTCCACCGCCTGCGACGCGACCTCGGCGAGGTCCACGGGCTTGCGCTCGACGATCTCGTTCTCGCTGCGCGCCAGCAGAAGCAGGCCCTCCACCAGCTGCTCGCTGCGCTCGTTGGTGGCCAGCAGCGTCTTGCCGAGCTGGGCGAGCTCGGGGGGCGCGCCCGGGTCGGCGAGCTGAACCTCCAGCAGGGTCCGGTTGATCGCCAGCGGGGTGCGCAGCTCGTGCGAGGCATTGGCCACGAAGCGCCGCTGGGCGTCGAAGGCGCGGTCGAGCCGGTCGAGCATCTCGTCGAAGGTGTCCGCGAGCTCCTTCAACTCGTCATCCGGGCCGTCCAGTTCGATCCGGCGGGAGAGGTCGGAGCCGGCGACCATACGGGCCGTACGCGTGATCCGCCCGAGCGGCGAGAGGACCCGGCCGGCCATGGCGTAGCCGAAGGCGAAGGCGACGACGCTCAGGCCCAGCAAGGCGAGCAGCGACCGGCGCAACAGCGAGTCGAGGGCCTCCTGGCGCTGGCGGTCCATGCAGGCGTCGAGGATGACGTTGGCCTCGTTGGCCGACAGGCCGGGGACCAGACCGGGGCAGGCGTTGCTGGTCAGCTGGACCTGACTGCCGGGAAGCAGCTTGAACAGCGGCTGGTTGCCCACGTCCAGGGCCTGCGCGGCCAGCAGATAGATGATCGACAGCAGCAGGATTCCCGCGATCAGGAACATGCCGCCGTACAGCAGCGTGAGCCGTATCCGGATGGTGGGACGCAGCCACGGGAAGGGGCGGGCGGAGCGCCCGGGGTCCCAGGTCGGCTTGGGCGGCGCAGCCGGGGGTGCTGGCAGGGAGCTCATCGCACCTCAGATCCGGTAGCCGGAGCCGGGGACCGTGACGATCACAGGCGGCTCGCCGAGCTTGCGGCGCAGGGTCATGACGGTGACCCGCACCACGTTGGTGAAGGGGTCGGTGTTCTCGTCCCAGGCCTTCTCGAGCAGCTGCTCGGCCGAGACCACGGCACCGTCACTGCGCATCAGCACCTCCAGCACCGCGAACTCCTTCGGCGCCAGCTGCACCTCCTTGCCGTCCCGGAACACCTCGCGCCGGTTGGGGTCCAGCTTGATCCCGGCGCGCTCCAGGACCGGCGGCAGGGCGACGGTCGTACGGCGTCCCAGGGCCCGGACGCGCGCGGTGAGCTCGCTGAAGGCGAAGGGCTTGGGCAGGTAGTCGTCCGCGCCGAGCTCCAGGCCTTCCACGCGGTCGCTGACATCCCCGGAGGCGGTGAGCATCAGGACCCGGGTGGGCAGTCCGAGCTCCACGAGCTTGCGGCACACATCATCGCCGTGGACGAGCGGCAGGTCCCGGTCGAGAACGACGACGTCGTAGTCGTTGACCTCGACGCGCTCCAGGGCGGCGGAGCCGTCGTACACCACGTCGACGGCCATGGCCTCCCGGCGCAGACCGGTGGCCACCGCATCGGCGAGCAGCTGCTCGTCCTCGACGACGAGTACGCGCACGGCGCTGTTTCCTTCCCTGAGGGCCTGCGAGCAGGCCGGATGTTCTTCGGTGAGTCTCTCCATCCTGCCTCGAACGCTCATAAACCGGCGGTAAGCGGGGTCTGCCGGACCCCGCCCCGACCTGGAGAGGCAAGGAAATTCAGGATTCCCCGGTTCTTGAGGTTTCTCTGAGCTAACGGGAGGGGAGGACAGTTTGCACACCCAAGACCACGCCGTGCGACGGCACGTCGCTCCTTGCTGTCCCCCGCAGGGAGTTGGGCGTGGTCACCCGCCGTCGGCACACCCGTGCCACCAACCCACGACGAGGGGGCGCAATGGACGCGTTCACCGCAGGTCTTCTGCAACGCATACGAACCACCGAGTCCGACCTCACGCGCGCTCGCGAGTCGGGCGACGACTTCCTCGCCGAGATGGAACAGGCGGAGCTGGACGATCTGCACCGCCTGGCCGCTGAGCACGGCGTGGAGATCGGCGCTCTGACCTGACCACCCCGGTCGGCGACGTAGCTCGCCACGCAAGCCGAAGGGCCGGGGTCTGACCGTTCCGCCCGGAGGCGAGTGAGAATTCAGCGCCCCCGCATCACAGTGGTGCGGGGGCGCTGTCGTATTCGCCTGGGTCAGTCGCGCCAGTGGTCGTGGGTCAGTCGTGCCAGGCGCCCAGGTCGTCCAGCAGCCGCTGGAGCGGCTCGAAGAGGCCGGGGGCGCCGGCGACCGCGAGCTCGCCGGACAGGGGCTGCCCTGGCCGGCTGCCGGTGAGCGCTCCCGCCTCGCGGGCGATCAGCTCGCCGGCCGCGAAGTCCCACGGGTTCAGCCCGCGCTCGTAGTAGCCGTCCAGCCGGCCGCAGGCCACATCGCACAGGTCGATGGCGGCCGATCCGCCCCGCCGGATGTCCCGCACCTTCGGCAGCACGCTGCGCAGCACCTCGGCCTGGGCGGCTCGGCGCTCGGCGACGTAGCCGAAGCCCGTGGCAATGAGCGCCTGGTCCAGCTGGGGCGCGCGGCGGCACCGTATGCGCTTCTCGCCGAGGTACGCGCCCCCGCCGAGCACCGCGTGGAACGTCTCCCCCCGCTCCGGGATCTCCACCACTCCGACAACCGTCTCGCCGTCGACCTCGACGGCGATGCTCACTCCCCAGGCGGGCAGGCCGTACAGATAGTTGACCGTGCCGTCGATGGGGTCGATGACCCAGCGAACCCCGCTGCTGCCCTCGGTGCTCGCGCCCTCCTCGCCCAGAACGCCGTCCTCCGGCCGCTGCTCGGCGAGAAAGCCGGTGATGAGCTTCTCGGAGGCGAGGTCCATCTCCGTCACGACGTCGATCGCGCTGGTCTTGGTGGCGGCGACGCCGAGGTCGGCGGGGCGGCCGTCGCGCAGCAGAGCGCCTGCCCTGCGGGCGGCGTCCAGCGCGACGGTCAGCAGTTCGTCCTTGAGAGAGTCGGTCACAGTGCTCCTTGCGCAGGCTGGGATTCGTACGGGCTGTCGGCGCCCGCGGCCGCGGGCCGGGGTGCCCGGGTGGGGCAGCAGCCCACGGGACACAGATCGTGACTCGGGCCGAGTGCCCCCAGCGCGCAGCGCTCCACCGCGCGCCCCTGCTCAACCGCCGCACGCTCCAGCACAAGATCGCGGATCCCTGCCACGAAGCGCGGGTCGGCTCCAACGGTGGCGGCGCGGCTCACCGGCAGCCCCAGCTCCTCGGCCTTCGCCACCGCCTCGGTGTCGAGGTCGTACTTGACCTCCATGTGGTCCGAGACGAAACCGATGGGGACCATCACGACGGCGGGCACGCCGGTGCCGTGCAGCTCCTCGAGGTGGTCACAGATGTCCGGCTCCAGCCACGGGATGTGCGGGGCGCCGCTGCGCGACTGGTAGACGAGCCGCCAGGGGTGCTCCTCGCCGGTTTCCGCGCGCACCGCCTGGGCGATCTGCCGGGCCACGTCCAGGTGCTGGGCCACGTACGCCCCGCCGTCGCCGTGCGCCTCGGCCGGCCCGGAGGTGTCCGCGGCCGCGGTCGGGATGGAGTGCGTGGTGAAGGCCAGGTGGGCGCCGGCCCGTACGGACTGGGGCAGCTCGGCGAGCGCGGCGAGCGTGGCGTCGACCATGGGCTGGACGAACCCTGGGTGGTTGAAGTAGTGCCGGAGCTTGTCCACCCGGGGCAGCGGCAATCCCTCAGCCCCCAGTTCCGTCTCCAGTGCGGCGAGCGCGTCCGCGAGGTTCTCGCGGTACTGGCGGCAGCCCGAGTAGGAGGCGTACGCGCTGGTGGCGAGGACCAGGATGCGGCGCCGCCCGTCCTGGACCATCTCGCGCAGGGTGTCGGTCAGGTACGGCGCCCAGTTCCGGTTGCCCCAGTAGACCGGCAGGTCCAGGCCGTGCTCGGCGAAGTCCTTGCGCAGGGCGGCCAGCAGCTCGCGGTTCTGGTCGTTGATCGGGCTGACGCCGCCGAAGAGAAAGTAGTGCTGCCCCACTTCCTTCAGCCGCTCGCGGGGGATGCCGCGGCCGCGGGTGACGTTCTCCAGGAACGGCACGACATCGTCCGGTCCCTCGGGGCCGCCGAAGGACAGAAGCAGCAGGGCGTCGTACGGAGCGTGGGCCGGCTGATCGGGCATGTCCCCGATCCTGCCACCCGGGATTGCCGCCCGGAAAACCGCGGGCCGCCGGACCCCAGCGCCCGTAAGCTGTATCGGCCGTGACATTCCTTACCCATCCCAGCCCGGCGGAGCCCACCCTTGCCCAGTCCCTATCGCGCGATCTTCGCCGTCCCCGGCACCAAGGGTTTCTCCGCGGCGGGCTTTCTCGGGCGGATGCCGCTGTCGATGCTGGGCATCGGCATCGTCACGATGATCTCCCAGCTCACGGGCCGGTACGGGCTCGCCGGAGCGCTGTCCGCGACCCTCGCCCTCTCGGCCGCCGTCATCGGTCCGCAGATTTCCCGGCTGGTCGACCGCTACGGCCAGCGCCGGGTGCTGCGCCCGGCCACCCTGGTCTCCATCGCCGCGGTGGCCGGGCTGCTGGTGTGCGCCCAGCGGCGGTGGCCGGACTGGACGCTGTTCGTCTTCGCGTGCTGCGCCGGCTGTGTGCCCAGCGTCGGCTCCATGGTCAGGGCCCGCTGGGCGGCGATCCACAGGGGCGCGCCGCGCGAGCTGCACACCGCGTACTCGTGGGAGTCCACCGTCGACGAGGTGTGCTTCATCGTCGGGCCGATCCTGTCCATCGGGCTCTCCACAGCCTGGTTCCCGGCGGCCGGTCCGCTGCTCGCCGCCTGCTTTCTGGCCTTCGGCGTCTTCTGGCTCACCGCCCAGCGGGCCACCGAGCCCGTACCGCACCCGCGTGAGCACCACACCAGGGGCTCGGCGCTGCGCTCGGGCGGCCTGCAGGTCCTGGTGGCCACCTTTGTGGCGACCGGCGCGATCTTCGGCGCGGTGGACGTGGTGACGGTGGCCTTCGCCGAGGAAGAGGGCCACAAGGCGGCGGCGAGCCTGGTGCTGGCGGTGTACGCCCTGGGTTCGTGCCTCGCGGGCGCGGTCTTCGGGCTGCTCCATCTCACCGGCCCGGCCGCTCGCAGGTGGTTGCTGGGCGTATGTGCGATGGCCGTGAGTATGATCCCCCTCCAACTGGCCAGTAGCCTGCCGTTCCTGGCCGTGGCGCTCTGTGTCGCGGGCCTGTCGGTGGCACCGACCATGGTGACCACCATGGCCCTGATCGAACAGCACGTACCGCGCGCGAAGCTGACCGAGGGCATGACGTGGACGAGCACCGGGCTCGCGGTCGGGGTGGCGCTCGGTTCGTCGGCCGCGGGCTGGGTGGTCGACGCCGCCGGGGCCCGCGCCGGGTACGCGGTGCCGGCCGCGGCCGGAGCGCTCGCGGCCGCGGTGGCGTTCCTGGGGTACCGCCGGCTCCGGCAGCCGGCACACGAACGAACCGAAGGGCGCGCCGAGTACCCGGAGGCGAGCGCGCTGGACCGGGCGCGGGTGACATCACCCATGCCGTCGGCTAGGGGAGGGATCGGGGCACGTGAAGGAGAACAGCAGCACCTGGCGTAACTGGGCCGGGAATGTGACCGCCCGCCCGGCCCGCACCGCCGCGCCGTCCTGCACCGAAGAGGTGGTGCGGATCGTACGGACGGCGGCGGAGGACGGGTTGACGGTGAAGCCGGTGGGCACCGGGCACTCCTTCACGCCCACGGCCGCCACAGACGGAGTGCTGCTGCGCCCCGAGCGGCTCACCGGGATCCAGTCGATCGACCGCGCCGCCGGCACGGTGACGGTCGCGGCCGGCACACCCCTGAAGCAGCTGAATCAGGCCTTGGCTGCCGAGGGCCTGTCGCTGACGAACATGGGCGACATCATGGAGCAGACCGTGGCCGGGGCGACCAGCACCGGCACCCACGGCACCGGCCGGGACTCGGCCTCCATCGCCGCCCAGATCAGGGCACTTGAGCTGGTCACGGCCGACGGCTCGGTGCTGAAGTGCTCGGACAAGGAGAACCCGGAGGTCTTCGCGGCCGCCCGGCTCGGGCTTGGCGCGCTCGGCGTGGCCACATCCATCACCTTCGCCGTGGAGCCCGTCTTTTTGCTGACGGCCCGTGAGGAACCCATGTCCTTTGACCGGGTGATGGCAGAGTTCGACCAGATGGCGGGCGAGAACGAGCACTTCGAGTTCTACTGGTTCCCGCACACCACCAACTGCAACACCAAGCGGAACAACCGCAGCGCGGGCCCGGCGGCCCCAGTGGGGCGGATCAGCGGCTGGATCGAGGACGAGCTGCTGTCCAACGGCGCCTTCCAGCTCGCCTGTTCACTGGGCCGGGCCATGCCCGCGACCATCCCCGGCGTCGCCAGGGTCACCAGCCGCGCCCTGTCGGCCCGTACGTACACCGACATTCCCTACCAGGTCTTCACCAGCCCGCGACGCGTCCGCTTCATGGAGATGGAGTACGCCGTTCCGCGGGAGGCCGCGGTGACGGCGCTGCGTGAACTCAAGGCCATGGTGGAGGGTTCGGACTTCCGCGTCAGCTTCCCGGTCGAGGTACGGATCGCCCCGGCCGACGACATCCCGCTGTCGACCGCGTCCGGCCGGGAGACCGCCTACATCGCCGTACATCTGTACCGGGGCACGCCCGACCAGGGGTACTTCACCGCCGTCGAGCACATCATGACCGCACACGGCGGACGGCCCCACTGGGGCAAGCTGCACAGCCGTGACGCTGCGTATCTGGCCGGGGTCTACCCGCGCTTCGAGGAGTTCCTCGCATTGCGGGCACGGCTCGACCCTCAGCGGCTCTTCGACAATGCATACCTTCGGCGTATCTTGGGCGACTGACGGACGTTCACCGCACAGAGGCGCCCATCGGGCGGTCGGGCGCCCATCTGTGCAGCGGTTTCGTGAACTTCGGCGGCGCGGCGGTCCACCCGGGTGGCCCAAATGGAGTACTGTGGCGAGCCCTGGCTCCGGTTTCGCGTCCGGCCGCCCGGACCTACCGGAGGGGGCCGGAAGGCGGCACTCGGACCGGCGGAGCCGCAGCAGGGCGCGGACAGAGGGCACAGGGCGACCGACACGGTCACTGAGAGTTGCGAATAGGTAACCGTGTCATAACGGCGGATCCGGGTGCATGCCCGACACGCCAGGCAACTCGGCAATGTTGTGGCAGGCTGCACCCGGACAGGCCACACTCGTCTAGCGGAAGCAGCGACGCACGTGACGTCGGCAGGCACCACCCGGGAGGTCCCCATGCCCGAACTGCGTGTCGTGGCCGTCAGCAACGACGGCACACGGCTGGTGCTCAAGGCTGCGGACAGCACGGAGTACACGCTTCCGATTGACGAACGGCTGCGCGCCGCGGTGCGCAACGACCGGGCCCGGCTCGGCCAGATCGAGATCGAGGTCGAGAGCCAGCTTCGCCCCCGGGACATCCAGGCCCGCATACGAGCCGGCGCCACCGCTGAGGAAGTCGCCCAGCTCGCGGGCATCCCCGTCGACAGAGTGCGGCGCTTCGAGGGGCCTGTCCTCGCCGAACGCGCCTTCATGGCCGAGCGGGCACGTAAAACGCCCGTACGCCGGCCTGGCGAGAACACTGGTCCGCAGCTTGGTGAGGCGGTGTCGGAGCGACTGCTGCTGCGCGGTGTCGAGAAGGACAGCGTGCAGTGGGACTCGTGGCGGCGCGACGACGGCACGTGGGAAGTGCTCTTGGCCTACCGGGTCGCGGGCGAACCGCACTCGGCGAGCTGGACGTACGACCCGCCGCGGCGCCTTGTTCAGGCCGTGGATGACGAGGCGCGGGCGCTGATCGGTGACACGGACGACACGCCGGAGCCGAGCTTCCCGTTCGTTCCTCGGATCGCGCGGCTTCCGCGCGACCGGCCGAACCAGTCGGACCGGTCCGTTTCCGGTCCCTCGCGGGACCAGGACGGCAGCGACGAAGGCCGGGACTCGCTGACCAGCCTGCTGGAGGCGGTGCCGAGCTTCCGGGGTGACATGGTGGTGCCGGACTCGGCGTCGTCGGCGCAGCCGAGCGATGAGCCGGCCGAGGAGACGGAGGCCGGGGCCGAGCCCGCCCCGCCGGCTGCGGCGAGCGCGGGTTCCGCCTACGCGGATGTGCTCATGCCCCGGACGGTGGGCGGTCACCGCGACCGGCTGGTCGGCACGACGGACCGTCAGGCGGAGGCGGACGGCGTACGGCCCGGCCGCCGCGCCGCCGTGCCCAGCTGGGACGAGATCGTCTTCGGCACTCGCCGTAAGAAGCAGGAGTAGCGCGCTCCACGCGCCTCCACGACGGCAGCCAGCGCTCCGCGCCATGCGCGGAGCGCTGTCCGTGTGGGCGACTTCCGCCTTCCGTAAACGCCAAGGCCCGCGCCGCGGCTCGATTGCCGTGGCGCGGGCCCCGTCGACGAGGTGAGCGTCAGCCGGGAGCCCCGCCCGTGGCCACCGGGCGGGAGGAGTCGGATGACCACTCGCTCCAGGAGCCGACATACAGGGCCGCCGGGATGCCCGCCACCGCCAGGGCGAGCACCTCGTGGGCCGCGGAGACGCCCGAGCCGCAGTACACGCCGACCTCGGCGTCCCGCGTCGCCCCGAGCGCCGCGAAGCGCTCCGCCAGTTCAGCTGCCGGACGGAAGCGGCCGTCCGGTGCGACGTTCTCCGTCGTCGGCGCGGACACGGCGCCCGGGATATGGCCGGCCACCCGGTCGATCGGCTCGACCTCGCCCCGGTACCGCTCCCCCGCCCGCGCGTCCAGCAGCACGCCCGAGCGCGCGAGGGCCGCCGCATCGTCGGCGGTGAGCAGCCGCAGGGCGCCCGGTCGTGGCACGAAGGTGCCCGCGGCGGGCTCCACCGTCTCCTTGGAGATCACACCGCCGTCCGCCGTCCACGCGGCCAGGCCGCCGTCCAGGACGCGCACATCCGGGTGGCCCGCCCAGCGCAGCATCCACCAGGCCCGCGCCGCGGCCCAGCCCTGGCCTCCGTCGTACACGACCACAGGCCGGTCGGCGGAGACTCCCGCCCGGCGCATCGCCTCGCCGAAGGCCGCCGCGTCCGGCAGCGGATGGCGGCCGTGCTCCCCCGCCGGCCCGGCCAGGTCGGTGTCGAGGTCGACGTAGACCGCGCCGGGCAGATGCCCGGCCTCGTACTCGGGCCTGCCCGGCGGGCCGCCGAGCTCCCAGCGGACGTCCAGCAGGGCGGGCGGGCGCTCGCCGCGCAGCGCGACCGCGAGTTCAGCTGCGGTGATGGTGGCGTTCATAGGCCCCATTGTCCCCCGCTGCGCGCGAGCCGAAGGGCGCGCCGGTGTCGAAAGTTCCGGGCTCCCCCTGGGGGCGAGCAGAGCCACGAACAGCCTCACCCACGGCAGCGCATAACAAATCAGGCAACCTCCGGCCAGAACCGGCCGGAACGCGGCGCGGCCGCAGGGTTCCGCGCCATCGGTGGTGGAAGCATCTGGTCGGGCGCCCCCGCGGTACGGCGGCGCACCCGGTCCCGTACGACCACCCGATGGTCCGAGGAGAGTAGTGATGCAGGAGGAATGGGGGTTCCCCAGTGGGCACTCGCCGCGGCTTCGCCGATGGCAGCCCCGCCCGGACGAAGCCCGGGAGAACAGTCCGGAGGAGGCTCGGCACAGACCGGGCACGCCCTGCTGGGTGAGCCTGATGGTGCACCACCTGGACGCGACGCAGGAGTTCTACGGGGCGCTGTTCGGCTGGACGTTCACCGCCGGACCCCGTGAGTTCGGCCCGTACGTCCGTGCCCTCGCCGACGGTCGCGCGGTCGCGGGTATCGGCGAGCTCCCACCGGGCCGGCATCTGCCGGTCGCCTGGACCACCTATCTGGCCTCCGACGACGCTGACGCCACAGCCGAGTTGGTCAGGTCCTGCGGCGGCACCGTGGGCGTCGGCCCCCTCGACTCGGGTGACCGGGGCGCGGCGGGACGGCTGGTGATCTGCTCGGACCCGACCGGCGCGGTGTTCGGCGTGTGGCAGGCCCGCCGTCACCACGGCGCCGAGGCGGCCGGCGAGCCCGGCACCTGCGTCCACAACGAACTGCTGACGCACGAGACTTCGACGGCGGCGAGGTTCTACCCGGCTGTCTTCGGCTACGACTCCGGGCCAGCCGACCCCGCGGACGGCGTCAACCGGCACACTCTGCGGCTGGACGGTCGGCCGGTGGCCGCGATCCGCGGCCCTGGGAACGCTCGGCCGCGGGACCGCGGCCCGCACTGGATGACGTACTTCAAGGTCGAGGACACCGAAGCGGCGGCCCGCACGGTCACCGAGCTCGGCGGGCGGGTGGTGCGGGCGCCGCACGACGCCGAGGCGGGGCGGGTGGCGGCGGTCGCGGACCCGGAGGGCGCGCTCTTCAGCATCGTCCAGACGAGGCGCTAGCGGTGCAGAACCGTTCTGTCGGCTCCTCGTCACCTGGCAGGACGTCAGGCGGGAGTGCCGCGGCGTGCCGTGGCGGCGGTCATCCGACGAAGGCCGCGCCCCAGCCGAAAGGGAGAGCGCGCGGAGGGCCCGGGCACGGTCGACCGTCGGCTGGGAGTCCAAGCGCCCGGAGGTGGAATGAGCGCGCTAACCCACCTCGTTCTCGGGCTGGTTGACCTGGCCGGACGACCATCTGCCCATCGGCGGCCGGCAAGTGCGACGAGCGGTCAGGAGCGTACTTCGAGGAGCGGGACAAGCTGCTCGACGGCCGTCATCGACCCGTGCAGCCCGACCATCGCCGACTCCTTCGGCTCGGTCTCGGAGGCGACGATCGCAACGTTGTCGCACGCCGCGGCGACCACATCGCCGATGCGCCCGTACACGCGCTCATCGATCCGCGGCCCGAACCAGCCCGCCTCGACCGCCTCGTCGCGGGTGGCCACCCACATCCGGTCGCCGAGCACCTCGCGCCATACGGCGGCCACATCACCGGCGGCCCCCGGAACGGCGTAGATGTGCCGAGCACGCGCCTCCCCGCCCAGCAGCGCGACCCCGGCCCGCAGTTCCCAGTCCTCGTCGAAGTCGATCCGGGACTCCGGATCGAAGGGGATGTCGATCATGCCGTGATCGGCGGTGATGTAGAGGACGGCGCGCGGCGGCAGTTGCTCGGCCAGCCGCTCGGCCAGCCGGTCCACGTACATCAGCTGGCCGCGCCACGCGTCCGAATCCACCCCGAAGCGGTGCCCCTTGCCGTCGACCTCGCTGTAGTACGTGTAGACGAGCGAGCGGTCCGCGGCGGCGAGTTGCCGGGCGGAGAGGTCCATCCGGTCCTCGCCGGAGAGCCGCCCGTGGAAGGTGCCGCCGCTCAGCGCGATCTTGGTGAGCGGCGTGTACTCGAAGTCCGGCGCGGAGACCTGGCAGGTGTGGACGCCGGCGGCGTCGGCGAGCTGGAAGACGGTCGGGTACGGCTGCCAGGCGTGCGGGTCGGTCCACGGCTTCCAGCGCAGCTGGTTCATCAGCGCGCCGGTGGCCGGGTCCATCACGGTGTAGCCGGGCAGACCGTGCGCGCCGGGCGGCCGGCCGGTGCCCACCGACGCCAGCGAAGTGGCCGTCGTGGACGGAAAACCCGCGGTTATGGGCATACCGGCGCCGCCGCGCGAGCTGCCGAGCAGGCTGGTGAGGAACGGCGCCTCGTCGGGATGGGCCAGCAGCTGCTCCCAGCCCAGGCCGTCGACGAGGAAGACACAGACCCGGTCGGCGGGTTCGAGGGCGAGGCCGGCCGGCAGACCGGGGACGCCGAGGCCCGCGGCGGCAGTCGGCAGCAGGTCGGCGAGCGAGCCGGTGCCGTACTCGGGGACCGGCGCGGTGCGTGGGTCGAGCGGTACCGGGTCCTGCCAGGCGGATCCGGCGGTGGCGGTCTCGGCCATCAGCGGCCGGTCGTGGAGGCGACGGTCGCCTCGGACAGCGCCTGCGCGAAGGCGAGGGTCTGCCGGACGGAGTCGGGGCCGTCGCCCGCCTCGCTCACCCGGAGGCTGAGGTCGTCCGCGGTCGAGGAGCCGGTGTAGCCGTGGTCCGCCTCGCAGTTGGGGTCGCCGCAGGCGGCGGGCTCAAGGTCGATGCGGCTTACGGCGCCCCAGCCGATGGTGAGGACGACCTCGCGGGGCAGCGTGCCGGGGGTGTACGACTCGGGGTTGGCGACGACGCGGCTGACGACGACCGAGGAGACCCGCTCCAGCTTGACGGACTCGGTGGAGGTGGTGGCGTACGGCGACGGGGAGGAGCCGTCGGCAGCCTGCTCGTCCGTGTGGCTGACGATGAAGCGGGTGGGGGTGAGGACGAGGACGGTGACGTGCCGGCGGACCTCGTTGGCGTCGAAGGTGGTCTCCTGGTGGACGAGGTACGACGCGATCCGCTCGCCGCCCACGGCGGCCTCAACCGCCTCGGCCACGAGAGCCGGGTAGTAGCCGCTGCGCTCGATCGCCGCGCGCAGCCCCTGGGTCGTCGTACCGGTCTTCGCCATGGGGCCATCCTACGGGGCGTGGGCGGCCCCGAACCGCCACCGTCTCGGGCCGACGGCAGGCAAGCCCCGCACCTGCGGCGGGCTCAGTAGGCCGGGAGACGGCGCGGGCCGAGGTCGTTGCGGGGAGGCGGCGGCGCCAGCCGTACCGTGGCGCCCAGCACACTCAGCCCCTGCGGGGCCACCACGACCGGCTCAAGGTCGACCGCGACCACTTCGGGATGGTCGTCGACCAGCCGGGACACCCGCAGCAGCAGCTCCTTCAGGGCCGCGGTGTCCACGGGCTGGGACCCGCGCCAGCCGAACAGGAGCGGCGCGGTCCGGATCGACCGGATCAGCTCGGCGGCGTCCCGGTCCGTGACGGGGACCAGCCGGTGCGCGGTGTCGCCGAGCAGCTCGGAGGGCGCACCGGCCAGGCCGAAGGAGAGCACGGCGCCGGCTGCCGGGTCGATGGCGGCGCGTACGACCGTGTCCACACCGCGCGGCACCATCGCCTGGACCACGAGCCGCAGCTCCTCCGGCTTGCCCAGCGCGTCGGTCAGCTCCTGGTAGGCGCGGCGCAGTTCCCCCTCGGTGGAGAGTTCGAGCCGTACGCCGCCCAGGTCGGCGCGGTGGCGCAGATGCGGAGCGGTGGTCTTCAGTGCCACGGGGTAGCCGAGGCGGGCCGCGGCCGCCGCGGCGGCGTCCGGGTCGGGGGCGGGGAGCCGGGCGCGTACGCCGATCCCGTAGCGGGCCAGCAGCCGCTCGGCATCGGCGTCCGCGAGCGGGGTGCTGCGCGGGACCCGGCTGCCGTTACCCGGCCGTCCCATGATCTCCGGGTCGTCGTCAGCGGCTGCGGCCAGCAGCCGGCTGATGTCGGCCCCGGCCGCGGCCTCCTCGATGTCGTCGTACTCGGGCACCCGGCCGGGCTCGGCGGCCTGCCGCCGCCACTGGGCGTACCGCACGGCCTCGGCGAGCGCCCGTACGGCGCGCTCGGCGGCCGGGTAGGCGGGGATGCCTGGGACCGGCGGGGCCTGGCCCTGGGCGGTGCCACCGGTTCCGGCCCAGGGGGCGCCAAGGGCCGCGGCAAGGCCCTCGATCTCCAGATGGACGACGGCCACGGGCTTACGGGCTCCGCTCGCGGCGACCGCATCGCGCAGCGCGGCGGCGAGGGCCGGTCCGAACCCCGCCTCGGCGGCCTCGGTGTCGCTGACCCACGGGATGGCGTTGACGACGACCGCGTCGCACAGGTCGTCGGCCAGGGCGGCGGCCAGCGCCTCGCGGAAGTCCTCTGGGCCGGCGGCCGTGGTCAGGTCCCGGGGCGGCAGCGGACGCAGGCGTTCGGTGAGGCAGGCGTCGTACGTGAGCAGGCCCAGGGAGTCGGAGTTGCCGAGGATCGCCACCCGCGGCCCGCGCGGGAGCGGCTGCCCGGCGAGCAGCAGCCCGGCGTCGACGAGTTCGGTGACGGTGTCGACGCGGATCACCCCGGCCTGCCGGAAGAGGGCGGAGACGGTGGCGTCGGGGATGCGGGTGGTGGGCACGGCGTGCCCACTGGGCGTACTGCCGGTGTGCCGCGCCCCCTTGACGACCACGACCGGCTTCCGGGCGGCGGTACGCCGGGCGAGCCGGGTGAACTTCCGCGGGTTGCCGATGGATTCGAGGTACATCAGCACCACGTCGGTGTCCGGGTCGTCGTCCCAGAACTGCAGGAGGTCGTTGCCGGAGACATCGGCTCGGTTGCCGGCGGAGACGAAGGTGGAGACCCCGATGTGGCCTTCGGCGCGCCGGTACAGGGCGGACAGCAGCGCGATGCCGATCGCGCCGGACTGGGTGAACAGCCCGAGCCTGCCGGGGGCCGGCAGCTCGGGCGAGAGGGAGGCGTTGAGCCTGACGGCGGGCGCGGTGTTGAGGATGCCGAGGGCGTTCGGCCCGATGATCCGCATGCCGTACGAGCGTGCCTGGCGCACGAGTTCGCGCTGCCGCTCGCGGCCGACCGGGCCGCTTTCGGCGTAGCCGGAGGAAATGACGACCAGGCCCTGCGCGCCGTGCTCACTGCAGTCGGCGACGACCGCGGGCACCTGCTCGGCGGGAACGGCCACGACCGCGAGGTCGACGGGCTCGGCGATGTCGTGGACGGAGCGGCAGGCCGGGACTCCTTCCGGCTCGAGGGTCGTCATCCCGGGCGGGAAGGCGCGGTTGACCGCGTAGACGTGGCCGGTGAAGCCCCCGTCGAGCAGGCCGCGGAGCACGGTGCGGCCCATGCCGCCGGGCCGCCGGCCCGTACCGATGACGGCGACGGAGCCGGGGGCGAGCAGCCGCTGTACGGAGCGGGCCTCGGCGCGCTGCTCGCGGGCGCGCTGGACGGCGACGGACTGCTCTGTTGGCTCGAGGTCGAACTCCAGGCGGACGACTCCGTCTTCGAAGCTGCGCTTCTGGGTGTAGCCGGCGTCCGTGAACACCTTGATCATCTTGGTGTTGGCAGGCAGCACCTCGGCGGCGAAGCGGCGGATGCCGCGCTCGCGGGCGACGGCGGCGATGTGTTCCAGGAGGGCGGAGGCGACGCCGCGGCCCTGGTGGGCGTCCTGGACGAGGAAGGCGACCTCGGCCTCGTCGGCGGGGGATGAGGCGGCCAGGCCCTGGGCGTCGATGCGGTCGTAGCGGACGGTGGCGATGAACTCGCCGCCCACGGTTGCGGCCAGGCCCACGCGGTCGACGTAGTCGTGGTGGGTGAAGCGGTGGACGTCGCGGTCGGAGAGCCGGGGGTAGGGCGCGAAGAAACGGTAATACTTGGACTCGTCCGACACCTGTTCATAGAAGCTCAGCAGGCGCTGCGCATCGTCGGGCGTGATGGGACGGATCTGCGCGGTACCGCCGTCGCGCAGCACGACGTCGGCCTCCCAGTGGGTCGGGTAGGCGTGCTCCGACGGCGTCTGCATGGGGACAAGCGTACGGGCGCGAAGGCGGCCCGAGGACCCTTCTGACGACCATGAGAGACTGACCGCGATTGGTCTAGACAATACGGTGGAGCACCCGTCACGACGACAACCCGACCGGAAGGGCAACACCATGGTTGAGCGCCGCGTCACCGTCGGCTGGGCCGAGGGTCTGCACGCCCGTCCCGCATCGATCTTCGTCCGCGCCGCGTCCGCCTCGGGCATCCCCGTGACGATCGCCAAGGCCGACGGCACCCCGGTCAACGCCGCCTCCATGCTCGCGGTGCTGGGGCTGGGCGCCCAGGGCGGCGAGGAGATCATTCTGGCCTCGGAGGCCGAGGGCGCCGAGGCGGCCCTCGACCGCCTGGCGAAGCTCGTCGAGGAAGGGCTCGAGGAGCTCCCGGAAACGGTCTGACCGGGGCGCGGTTTTCTCCGAATACACGTGGCGGAGCCGCGGCGGTCTTTTTGTCCGCCACGGCTCCGCTATTTGTTTGCGATACCGGCCGGAAGTCCGGGCAAGAATTCCCGAGGGTTGTATACAGCAATTCTGTTAATGCCGGGAGCTCGCTGTGTTTACGGCCTGTTTCCAACTTCTCACATGCGGCGGACGGCGCAGCCGGTAGGCCGCCAGCGAGCGCTCGGTGTGGGCCGCCATCAGCCCACGGGCGCGCTCGGCGTCGCCACGGGCGACGGCCTCGACTATCGCCCCGTGCTCCTCCCAGGCCTGGGCCGCCCGGTGCACAGGGGTGGGAGGCGCGTCTGCCCCGAGAGGTGGCGACGGGAGACGGGCGGGGTCCACGGCGTACATCCAGGTGATCTTCCGGCGGACCTGGGTGAGCAGCGACGCCAGGCTGGGGCTGCCGGAAGCCTGGCCCAAGGTCTCGTGGAACCAGGCGCCCAGTGACCGAAGGTCCGTCAACTGGCCGCGGCCGGCGCGCTCCCGGCCCAGCCGGACCAGGCCGCGCAACACCTTCAGGTGCGCTTCCGTACGGCGCTGGGCGGCGCGCGCGGCGCCCAGCGGCTCGATGAGGGCGCGGATGTCGAGAAGGTCGGCGGCCTCCTGCTCCGAGGGCTCCGCGACGCAGGCGCCCGCGTGCCGGCGGGTCGCCACAAAGCCCTCGGACTCCAGCGTGCGCAGGGCTTCACGCACCGGGACGCGGGAGACGCCGTAGCGACGGGCCAGGACCTCCTCGGTCAGGCGGCTGCCCGGGGGATGCACCCCGGAGACGATGTCGTCGCGGATCGCCTGGCACACCGCGTGCGCGGGAATGCGGCCCTTGGCCACTGCATCGCCGTTCACTGCCGCCCCCGCATAGCCGGACCTCCGCTTTAATCGCCGCGAAACGCATTCGATCGACGCCGGTTCCCGAACTCTATGGCATGACGCGGTGATTTCCGACGCGAGGCCCTCGGAAATGGATATTTTTTGGCCAGCGGTCCGGAACGCGGCCATTCAGGAATGCGGATGGGCCGGAATACGGCCGGGTCATCAGAGGCTGAGGCCGCGCGAGCGGAGGCAGGCGACCGGGTAACTGATCGGGGCTTTTGTAGCGCACGCCACACAGACAACACCCCGTTCACCCGCGCCTGTACGGCGCGGGTGAACGGGGAAGAGGCACTGGTCACGGCGGGTTCCGCTGGGCTGCGGCGGTCAGCCGGCGACCACCTTCACCTCGCCGATGCCGAGCTCCTTGACGGCCTCAGCGATCACCGAGGCATCGCCGACGAGGATGGTCACCAGGCGGTCGACCGGGAACGCGCTGACCGCCGCCGCGGTCGCCTCCACGGTGCCGGTGTCCGCGAGGCGCGCGTACAGCTGCGCCTGGAAGTCGTCCGCCAGGTACTGCTCGACCTGGTCGGCGAGCGTTCCGGCGACGGCCGCCGCCGTCTCGAACTTCAGCGGTGCCACGCCGACGAGGTTCTGCACGGCGACGTCCCGCTCGGCGTCGGTGAGCCCCTCCTCCGCGAGGGTGCGCAGCACCGTCCAGGTGTCCGCCAGCGCGGGAGCGGTGGACGCGGTGTCCACCGAGCCGCTGATCGCCAGCAGCGACGCGCCCGTGCCGTCCGGCGCGGACCGCAGCACCTGGCTGAACGCCCGGACGCCGTAGGTGTAGCCCTTCTCCTCGCGCAGCACCCGGTCCAGCCGGGAGGTGAGCGTGCCGCCCAGGCAGTAGACGCCGAGCACCTGCGCGGGCCATACGCGGTCGTGCCGGTCCGGGCCGATCCGGCCGATGAGCAGCTGGGTCTGTACGGCGCCCGGCCGGTCGACGATCACCACACGGCCGGTGTCGTCCGCCGTGACGGGCGGTACGGGCCGCGGCTTGGCCGGGCCGCCGGTCCATGCGCCGAGGGTGTCGGCGAGCACGGTGTCGAGATCCACGCCGGTCAGATCGCCGACCACCACGGCGGTCGCGGTGGCGGGGCGTACGTGGGCCTCGTAGAAGGCCCGTACGGCCGCCGCGTCGATGCGCTCGACGGTCTCCTCAGTGCCCTGCCGGGGACGGGACATCCGGGAATCGGCCGGGAAGAGCTCCTTGGAGAGCTCCTTGGCGGCCCGGCGGGCGGGGTTGGCCTGCTCGTGCGGGATCTCGTCCAGCCGGTTGCGGACCAGCCGCTCGATCTCGCTCTCGGGGAAGGCCGGAGCGCGCAGTGCGTCGGCGAGCAGGCCGAGCGCCTTGGGCAGCCGGGAGGCGGGGACCTCCAGGGAGACCCGGACGCCGGGGTGGTCGGCGTGGGCGTCGAGGGTGGCGCCGCAGCGCTCCAGCTCGGCGGCGAAGTCTTCGGCGGTGTGCTTGTCGGTGCCCTCCGACAGGCCGCGCGCCATGATCGTGGCGACGCCGTCCAGGCCCTGGGGCTCGGCGTCCAGCGGTGCGTCGAGGTTCACCTCGACGGCGACGACCTGCTGGCCCGGGCGGTGGCAGTGCAGCACCGTCAGACCGTTGGGAAGAGTGCCGCGGTCGGGGGCGGGAAAGGCCCACGGCTTGGCGATGCCGCCCTGCGGCTGGGGGTGGAGACTCATGGTGGGGGTGGCGTCGCTCACTGGGCCGCCTCCTCTTCGTGGTCGGCAGCTTGGCCGGAGGTGTCTGCGGAGTCGGCTGTGTCGGCCGGAGGCACGGTCGGCTCGTAGACGAGCACCGCCCGGTTGTCCGGGCGCAGCCGCGCGGCGGCCACGGCCTGCACCTCCTCCGCGGTGATGTCCAGTACCCGCTGTACGGCGGTCAGCGCCAGCTGCGGGTCGCCGAACAGCACCGCGTACCGGCACAGCTGGTCGGCGCGGCCGCCGACCGTGGCGAGCTGGTCCAGCCATTCGCGCTCCAGCTGCGCCTGGGCGCGCTCCATCTCCTCCGGCGTCGGCCCCTCCGCGGCGAAGCGGGCCAGCTCCTCATCGACCGCGGCCTCGATGTCCGGCACCTCGACGCCGGCGGAGGTCTTCACATCCAGCCAGCCGAGCGAGGGCGCACCGGCCAGGCGCAGCAGGCCGAACCCGGCGGCGACGGCCGTACGGTCGCGGCGCACCAGACGGTTGTGGAGCCGGGAGGACTCGCCGCCGCCGAGGATCGTCAGGGCGAGGTCCGCGGCGTCGGCCTCGCGGGTGCCGTCGTGCGGAAGGCGGTAGGCGGCCATCAGGGCGCGCGCCGGGACCTCCTCCTCGACGACCTCGCGCAGCTGCTCGCCGATGATGTCCGGGAGCGAGCCGTCGCGCGGCGTCGGCTTGCTGTCGTGGGCCGGAATGGTGCCGAAGTACTTCTCGATCCAGGCCAGGGTCTGCTCGGGGTCGATGTCGCCGACGACCGCCAGCACGGCGTTGTTGGGGGCGTAGTACGTGCGGAAGAAGTTGCGGGCGTCCTCGAGGGAGGCGGCGTCCAGGTCGGCCATGGAGCCGATCGGGGTGTGGTGGTACGGGTGGCCCTCGGGGTAGGCCATGGCGACCAGCTTCTCGAAGGCCGTACCGTAGGGGACGTTGTCATAGCGCTGGCGGCGCTCGTTCTTCACCACGTCCCGCTGGTTCTCCATACTCTCCTCGTCGAGCGCGGAGAGCAGGGTGCCCATGCGGTCGGCCTCGAGCCAGAGGGCGAGCTCCAGCTGGTGCGCCGGCATGGTCTCGAAGTAGTTGGTCCGCTCGAAGCTGGTGGTGCCGTTCAGGGAGCCACCAGCGCCCTGGACCAGCTCGAAGTGGCCGTTGCCCGTCACCTGGGCTGAGCCCTGGAACATCAGGTGCTCGAAGAGGTGAGCCAGGCCGGTCCGGCCCTTGACCTCGTGGCGCGAGCCGACGTCGTACCAGAGGCAGACCGCGGCGACCGGGGTCAGATGGTCCTCGGAGAGCACCACGCGCAGGCCGTTGGCCAGGCGGTGCTCGGTCGCTTTCAGGCCGCCGGAACCGGCCCGCTGCGTGGCCGTGTGACCCATGGGCATGTACGTCCCTTCGATCGCGGATGGAGAAGTGCTGCCACTGTATGCAAGCTCACTGACACCTGGCGAAGTTCCCGTACGGTGCCGGGTGAGGTTTGACCTCGGCCCGTGGACCGCACTGTCCGCGCTGGGGTCCACAATGGTCCGCATCAGTCCGGCCTGCTGTCGCCGTCCTCGGCGCAGGAGGTGCCCAGAAACCCGATCAGGCAGTTAGTTCTAAGGAGCAGCAGCCGCGATGGCCCGCCGCAGTACGAAGACCCCGCCTCCGGAGGAGTTCGAGGAGCGGATCCTGGACGTCGACGTCGTCGATGAGATGCAGGGATCCTTCCTCGAGTACGCCTACTCGGTCATCTACTCGCGCGCGCTGCCCGACGCCCGCGACGGCCTCAAGCCGGTGCACCGCCGCATCGTCTACCAGATGAACGAGATGGGCCTGCGCCCCGAGCGCGGCTATGTGAAGTGCGCGCGCGTGGTCGGCGAGGTGATGGGAAAGCTGCACCCGCACGGCGACGCGTCGATCTACGATGCGCTGGTCCGCATGGCCCAGCCGTTCTCGATGCGGGTGCCGCTGGTCGACGGGCACGGCAACTTCGGCTCGCTCGGCAACGACGACCCGCCGGCGGCGATGCGGTACACCGAGTGCCGGATGGCCGCGGCGACGTCCCTGATGACGGAGTCGATCGACGAGGACACCGTCGACTTCGTGCCGAACTACGACGGGCAGGAGCGGGAGCCGGTCGCGCTGCCGGCCGCGTACCCGAATCTGCTGGTCAACGGCGCTTCCGGGATCGCCGTGGGCATGGCGACGAACATGCCGCCGCACAACCTGGGCGAGGTGATCGCCGCCGCCCGGCACCTGATCAAGCACCCGGGGGCGGATCTCGAGACCCTGATGCGCTACATCCCGGGCCCGGACCTGCCGACGGGCGGCCGGATCGTGGGCCTGAGCGGGATCCGGGACGCGTACGAGACCGGGCGCGGCACCTTCAAGATCCGCGCGACGGCGAACGTGGAGAACGTCACCGCCCGCCGCAAGGGGATCGTCGTCACCGAACTGCCCTTCACGGTCGGCCCCGAGAAGGTCATCTCCAAGATCAAGGACCTGGTCAACGCGAAGAAGCTCCAGGGCATCGCGGATGTCAAGGACCTGACCGACCGTGCGCACGGCCTGCGGCTGGTCATCGAGGTCAAGAACGGCTTCCACCCGGAGGCCGTGCTGGAGCAGCTCTACAAGCTGACGCCGATGGAGGAGTCCTTCGGCATCAACAACGTCGCGCTGGTGGACGGCCAGCCGCTGACGCTGGGGCTCAAGGAGCTGCTCGAGGTCTATCTGGACCACCGCTTCAACGTCGTCCGGCGGCGCAGCGAGTTCCGGCGCGGCAAGAAGCGCGACCGGCTGCACCTGGTCGAGGGCCTGCTGACCGCGCTCGTCGACATCGACGAGGTCATCAGAATCATCCGGTCGAGTGAGAACTCGGCGGAGGCGAAGCAGCGGCTGATGGAGCGCTTCTCGCTGACCGATGTGCAGACCCAGTACATCCTCGACACCCCGCTGCGCCGGCTGACCAAGTTCGACCGGCTGGAGCTGGAGGGCGAGCGCGATCAACTCGGCGAGGAGATCGAGAAGCTGACCCGGGTCCTGGAGTCCGACGCGGAGCTGCGCAAGCTGGTGTCCGGCGAGCTGGCCGCCGTGGCGAAGAAGTTCGGCACGGACCGTCGTACGGTGCTGCTGGAGTCGGGCGGCGCGGTCGAGCCGACGGTGCCGCTGCAGGTCGCCGACGACCCCTGCCGGGTGCTGCTGTCCTCGACCGGGCTGCTGGCCCGTACGGCGAACGGCGAGCCGTTCCCTGAGGAGGGCACGGCCAAGCGGGTCAAGCACGATGTGATCGTCTCGGCGGTGCCGGCTACGGCGCGGGCCGAGGTGGGCGCGGTGACCTCCACCGGGCGGCTGTTGCGGCTGTCCGTGATCGACCTGCCGATGCTGCCGGAGACGGCCACCTCCCCCAACCTCGCGGGCGGCGCGCCGATTTCGGAGTTCCTGTCGCTGCGGCCGGACGAGACCGTGGTGTGCCTGACCACGCTGGACGAGTCCTCGCCGGGCCTGGCGCTCGGCACCGAGCAGGGCGTGGTCAAGCGGGTGGTGCCCGACTACCCGGCCACCAAGGACGAGTTGGAGGTCATCAGCCTCAAGGAGGGCGACCGGATCGTCGGCGCTGTCGAGCTGCGTACGGGCGAGGAGGACCTGGTCTTCATCACCGACGACGCACAGCTGCTGCGCTACCCGGCCTCGCAGGTGCGGCCGCAGGGCCGTCCCGCCGGCGGTATGGCCGGTATCAAGCTGGGCTCCGGCACGAAGGTGATCTCCTTCGGTGCGGTGGACCCGGCCGCTGACGCCGTGGTGTTCACGGTCGCGGGCTCGCGGGGCACCCTGGGGGGAGGCACCGCGCAGGGCACGGCCAAGCTGACGCCGTTCGACCAGTACCCCCGCAAGGGGCGCGCGACCGGTGGGGTGCGCTGCCAGCGCTTCCTCAAGGGCGAGGACTGCCTGGTGATGGCCTGGGCGGGTGCGGCTCCGGCCCGGGCCGCCACCGCGAGCGGTTCCCCCGCGGACCTGCCCGATCTCGACCCGCGCCGTGATGGCTCCGGCACCCCGCTCGGCGGGGAGATCACGGTGGTCGCCGGGCCGGTGTGAGCCGCGCGACCGGCCTGTCAGGACTGCACGTACCGCAGGACGCCCCACATGCTGTGGCTGGGGGTGTCCTGCGGTCCGCTCTCGCGGCAGGCCTCGAGTTCCTTGCGCAGGGCCTCGGCGTCGATTCCGGCGCCGATCATGACGAGTTGTGTGCTGCGCCGTTCGCCCCGTGCCCACGCCGACCGGTAGAAGCGCAAGAAGTCGCCCACCGCGTGCACGGTGAACTTCTGCCGGTGGCCGGTCACTGCGAAGTGCACAAAGCCCTTGATCCGGTAGAGCCCTTGCGGCCTGGTGTCCAGGAAGTCCATGAGCCTGCGCGGGTTCATGGGGTCGTCCGAGGCGAACTCCACGCTGTGGTAGGCGGCGTGGAAGTGGTGCTCGTGCTCGTCCTCGTCGTGCGGGCCGGAGCACACGTCGTCGAACGAGAGCTGCCGTACCGCCTCCTCCCGGCCCTCCCGCGGCCGGCAGTCGAAGAGCAGATCCGGGTCGACGCGCCCGTGGGAGGCCGAGACGACGGGCGTACCGGCGGCGAGTTCCCCGAGCGTCTCGGCCAGCCGCAGCCGTTCGTCCTCCGCGATCCGGTCGGCCTTGTTCAGCACCACCAGGTCGGCGAGGCGGACATGGCGGTCGATCTCGGGATGCCGCCCACGCGTGGTGGTGAACTCGGCGGCGTCGACGACCTCGACCAGCCCGCCATAGACGATGCGCTGGTTGCTGCTGGCCAGGATCATCCGGATCAGCGTCTCCGGCTCGGCCAGCCCACTGGCCTCGATGACGATCACGTCGATGCGTGCCGATGGGCGGGCGAGCCGGTCCAGGTACTCGTCCAGCTCGCTGGGATCGACGGCGCAGCACATGCAGCCGTTCCCCAGGGAGACCATGGAGTCGACCTGCCCGGCCACCGTCATCGCGTCGATCTCGATGCTGCCGAAGTCGTTCACGATCGCGCCGATCCGCGTCCCTCGGCTCGCCCCGAGCAGATGGTTGAGCAGGGTGGTCTTGCCAGATCCCAGAAACCCCGCGATGACGATCACTGGAATCTGCTTCTTGACCAAGATCTCGCTTCTCCATCGGGCGGGCTGAGGCGGGCCGCGGATGCGCGGGTGCGGGGCTGCGGGAGGGGCTGCCGATCCTAGTGCCGCGTCAGCCAGGGCGGCGAGCGGGGCAAACCCTGGCTGACGCGGCACTAGTCAGAGCCGTCATCCGGCATCGAGTTAGGCTCACCTCTGTGAGTACGTGCGCGACCGCCTCGAGGGAGCTGGCCGAACCTCTCGCCGGCACCTCGGCCACCGCCCGGACCTGGCTGCTGATCGAACAGCCCGGCCCCTGGGGCGCCAAGGCACTCACCGCCAGCCACTTCGACCCGGCCCTCGGCCGTGCCCTGGAGCAGGCGGCCGACGGCACGGGCGTACGGGTCGCCCTCATCCGGCGCCCCGGGCGGCACGCGGACCGCCACAGCCCCGCCGCCCGCCGCTGCTACCTCGCCCACACACTCCCCGGCCGGTCCTGGATACGGACCACGCAGCTCACCGACCCCACGCAGCTGCTCTCCCTGGATTTCGCCGCCCTCGGCGCCGGCCGGCACGACGGGCGGTGGGAGCCGTACGAGGGCGAGCCGATCGCGCTGGTGTGCACCAACGGCAAGCGGGACCGCTGCTGCGCGCTGCTCGGCCGGCCGCTCGCGGCGGCGCTGGCGGCAGACGGCCCCGGCGGCGTGTGGGAGGTCACGCACATCGGCGGCCACCGCTTCGCCCCCACGCTGCTGGTGCTTCCGTACGGCTACGCATACGGCCGGGCCACCGCGCATGCGGCGAAGGAGGCCCTGGAGGCGGCGCGCGACGGCCGGATCGTCATCGAGGGTGCCCGGGGCCGCTCTGCCTGGGACCGGCCCGGCCAGGCGGCCGACCTCGCCGTCCGTGCCCTGTCGGGCGAGGAGCGGGCCGACGCCCTGAGCGTCGTACGCTCTGACGCCGCGGCCCCGGAGGCCACGTGGACCGTGACCGTCGCGCACGAGGACGGCCGCACCTGGCAGGTTGACATCGCACAGACGGCCTCTGAGCCGCCGCGTCCCGAGAGCTGCGGAGCCGCGCTGGGTTCCCCGGCCCGTATGGCCGTTCTCGCGATCCGCGAAGTGGGCGCCGGCCCGCGCTGACCGGCGCCCCGCGGATGAGCCTGCGGTACGGAGAGACCGCCCGCAGGCCACCGGTCGGGCTCCTCCGGCTC
>NZ_JBUEGC010000062.1:0-33624 GCF_054963655.1 Streptomyces sp. HSS9-12
CACTAGTCAGCGGTTGACGTCTCTCGCCGCGGTGCGTCGTCCGCGCGCTGCGCGGGGACCGCGCCGTCGCCGGCTGACGCGGACGCCTCCGCGCCGCCGTCGGCGTCCGCCGATTCCACGGCCGCTTCGCCTCGCCGCCCCGGCAGGTGGTTGAACAGCAGATTGAGCGCGATCGCCGTCAGACAGCCCGCACTGATCCCGCTGTGCATCACCGTCTGGAACCAGGCCGGGAACGCGTCGTACACATCCGGGACACCCACCGGCAGCAGCCCCACCGCGAAGGACACCGCGACGACGGTCGCATTGCCGTTCCCGTTGAACTCCACCGACGCCAGCGTGCGCAGCCCGCTCGCCGCCACCGTCCCGAACATCACCAGCCCCGCACCGCCGAGCACCGGCGCCGGAATCGCGGCCACCAGCGCGCCCAGCTTCGGCAGCAGCCCCAGCACCACCAGGATTCCGCCGGCGACGGCGGTCACCCAGCGGCTGGAGACGCGCGTCATTCCCACCAGCCCGACGTTCTGGGCGAACGCCGTGTACGGGAAGGTGTTGAACACCCCGCCCAGCGCCGTCGACAGCCCGTCGGCCCGCAGCCCGTCCGCGACGCGCTGCGGATCGGCCTTGCGCCCGGTCATCTCTCCCACCGCGATGAAGTCGCCCGTGGTCTCCGTCATCGATACCAGCATCACTACAAGCATGGAGACGATCGCCGCGGCCTCGAACGACGGTGCCCCGAAGTGGAACGGCGTGCTGATCCCGGCCCAGGACGCCTTACCGAGCCCGGAGAAGTCGGTCATGCCGAAGGGGATCGCGATGATCGTGCCCGCCACGATCCCGACCAGCACCGCCACCCTGCTCAGCAGGGGCGGCCCGAACCGCTGGATGGCCAGCACCAGCACCAGGACGACCGCGGCCAGCGCGATGTTCCGGGGCGCACCGTAGTGCGGGGAGCCCACTCCGCCGGCCACCCAGCCTCCGGCCACGGGCAGCAGCGAGAGCCCGATGATCGCGATCACGGTCCCCGTCACCAGCGGCGGAAAGAACCTGAGCAGCTTCCCGAAGGCGGGTGCCAGCAGCATCATCGCCAGTCCGGACACGATGACGGCGCCGTAGATCGCCGGCAGCCCACCGCCCTTGGTGCCGATGAGCACCATCGGCGACACCGCGGCGAACGTACAGCCCTGCATGATCGGCAGCCGTACGCCGAACCGCCACACGCCCACGCACTGGATGAGAGTGGCGATACCGCAGACCAGCAGATCCGCGTTGATCAGATAGGCCAGGTCGGCGGGCGAGAGCTTCAGGGCGCCGCCGACGATCAGCGGGACGGCGACCGCGCCCGCGTACATGGCCAGTACGTGCTGCAGACCGAAGGCCGCGAGCCGGCCGGGTGGCAGCACCTCGTCGACGGGGTGGGCATCCGCGTGCTGCGCGCCGCCGAGGCGCAGACGCAATGAGGAGAGCAGGGACATGGGCACTCCCGGGGGTAGCGGCTGGGACGGCAGCGCGGGCATGGCTTAAACAGTTCGTTTATTTCCCAGCAGTAGCGGGCCCATGTCAATGCCTTCGCGGTATCGAATAGCGCGGGCCCGCCGCGCCGTGCGGCGCGACGGGCCCTGGAGCGACCGTCCGTCAGTGGTGGTCGCCGTGCTCGTGGATGGTGTGCGTCGCGCTGATCTGCTTCCACGACGTGGGCTGGGGCGGGGCGTGCTGCGCGCCGATGGTGGCCTTGGCGGTCGTGGCCGGGGAGGCGGGGGCGGCAGGCTTCTCGGCCGTGTAGAGCCAGGTCTGGAAGAGGTCCGCCAGCGGCTTGCCGGAGACCTTCTCCGCGTACCGGACGAACTCCGCGATGTCGGCGTTGCCGTACCGGTGCTCGGTCGGCCACCCCTTGAGGATCGCGAAGAAGTCCTTGTCGCCGATCTTGTCGCGCAGCGCCTGGAGGGCCAGCGCGCCGCGGTCGTAGATGGCGATGTCGAACTGGTGCTGCGGACCCGGGTCGCCGGGCTTCACCGTCCAGAACGGGTCGTCGGCCGGGTGCTGTGCGTAGACGTAGTCGGCGAGTTCCTGCGCGGTGCCCTCGCCCTCCTTCTCCGACCACAGCCACTGCGCGTAGCTGGCGAAGCCCTCGTTGAGCCAGATGTCCTTCCAGCCCTTGACCGAGACGCTGTCGCCGTACCACTGGTGGGCCAGCTCATGGACGACGACGGAGACGTTCGAGCCACGGGCGAACTGCCGCGGGCTGTAGAACGGCCGGGTCTGGGTCTCCAGCGCATAGCGGGTGGGGACGCCTGGCACGTAGCCGCCGAGCGCGGTGAACGGGTACGGGCCGAAGACGTCGGACAGCCACTCGGCGACCTCGGTGGTCCGCTCCACACTCGCCCGCGCCGCGCCCGCGTTGTCCCCCAGGTCCTTGCTGTAGGCGTTGACGACGGGCAGGCCGTTCGCGGTCGTACCGGTGGTGACGTCGAACTTGCCGACGGCGAGGGTGGCGAGATAGGTGGCCTGCGGCTTGGCGGACCGCCAGTTGTACCGCGTCCAGCCGCGCTGCGAGGTCTGCGAGGTCAGTACGCCGTTGCTGATGGCCTGCGTGCCGTCGGGGACGGCGACGGAGATGTCGTACGTTGCCTTGTCCAGCGGATGGTCGTTGCTCGGGAACCACCACCACGCGGCCTCCGGCTCGCCCGCCGCGATGCCGCCGTCCAGGGTGCGCAGCCAGGCTGTGTAGCCGTCCACCTTCACCTGGGACGGGGTGCCGGAGTAGCGCACCACCACGGCGATCGGCCGGCCCTTCTCCAGCGCTGCGGCCGGGGTGACCTCCAGTTCGTGGGCCCCGGACGTGGCGAACTTCGCCTTCGCACCGTTCACCCGGATCTCGCTGACATCGAGCGCGAAGTCGAGGTTGAAGCGGGACAGCGCCTGCGTGGTGGTGGCGAGCAGGGTCGCGGTGCCTTCGAGGCGGTCGTTCGCCGGCTGGTACTTCAGCCGCAGGTCATAGTGGGTGACGTCGTAACCCCCGTTGCCGTAATCCGGGTAGTAGGGATCGCCGATACCCGGGGCGCCGGGCGCGGTGTCAGCCGCCGAGGCCGGGATCGCCAGCAGCAGGCAGGCGGCGAGCGCGCTCGGCGCCAGGAGTTTGCGGTGCACAGATCCTCCAACTGGTCGGGAAGAAGGAGCGCTTGGAGCATAATGCGCATCTCCGTCCCCAACCATGTCCACACTCACCGCTGTCACGTGATCGACATTTCGCTGGAATGGCCCACAACAGGCGCTCTTTTGCACGCTAGTTGACCCGTGTAGCGTCCGGCCGGTGGCGATACGCGCGCGGAGACCCCGCACCCCGTGGAGACCCCTCGTACTGGCGGCCGTCTGCGCCGCCCTGATGACCCTGCTCGCCCCACCGGCCGGCGCACGCACCGCCGCACCCGCGGAGAGCAGGCCCCGCTACTCCTACGACCACGCGATCCGCGAATCCGTATGGGTGGACACAGGCACCGACGGCGACGCGGACGGCAGGACCGACCGGGTCGCCGTCGACATCGTCCGGCCGCGGGAACCCGCACAGCAGGGCCGCCGGATCCCGGTCATCATGGACGCCAGTCCGTACTACGCCTGCTGCGGGCGCGGCAACGAGAGCCAGAAGAAGACCTACGACGCCGGCGGCACCCCCGTCCAGTTCCCGCTGTTCTACGACAACTACTTCGTCCCGCGCGGCTATGCGACGGTCCTGGTCGACCTCGCCGGCACCAACCGCTCCGACGGCTGCGTCGACGTCGGCGGCCGCTCCGACATCCAGTCCGCGAAGGCCGCCGTCGACTGGCTCAACGGCCGCGCCCGCGGCTACGACGCCCGCAGCGGCGGCAAGCCGGTGCGCGCCGGCTGGGCCAGCGGAGCTGTCGGGATGATCGGCAAGAGTTACGACGGGACCATCGCCAACGGCGTTGCCGCCACCGGCGTCAAGGGCCTGAAGACCATCGTGCCGATCGGCGCGATCAGCTCCTGGTACGACTACTACTTCGCCAAGGGCGCCCCGCTCTACGACGGCGGCCCCGAGTGGCTGTCGGACTACGTGGAGAGCCCCGCGGCACGCGCCCGCTGCGCCGCCGTACAGCAGAAGCTCGTGGACGGCGCCCCGCGCAGCGGCGACTGGACCCCGCTGTGGAGCGAGCGCGACTACATACCGGACGTGAGCCGGGTACGGGCCAGCGTGTTCGCGGTGCACGGCATGCAGGACCTCAACGTCCGCGCCAAGCACGTGGGCCAGTGGTGGAAGGCTCTCGCCGGCCAGGGCGTACAGCGCAAGATCTGGCTCTCCCAGACCGGGCACGTCGACCCGTTCGACTTCCGCCGCGCGCAGTGGGTGACGACCCTGCACCGCTGGTTCGACCACTATCTGCTGGGTTACGACAACGGCATCGAGCGCGAGCCGATGGCCGACATCGAACGCGCCCCCGACCGGTGGTCCAGCGACCGTATCTGGCCCGCCGAGGGCACCCGTACGACCGCCCTGCGGCCGCGTAGCGGCGACACGCCCGGTGTCGGCACCCTGGGCCTCACGCCCGCCCGGCCCGGCACCGCCGAGTCCTTCACCGACGACCCGACGCTGAGCGAGACCGACTGGGCCGCCCACATCGATGAAGCCACCCCGGCGAAGGCGGGCTTCACCACCGGGCCGCTGCGCAGGGATCTGCGACTGTCCGGATCGGGCCGGGTCACCGTCACCGCCACCCCGTCCACCTCCAGCGCGCATCTGTCCGCCGTCCTGGTCGACATCGGTCCGGCCACCATCCGCGACTACGCGGCCGCCGGCGAGGGCATCAGCACGCTCACCGAGCGCACCTGCTGGGGCAGCAGCACCGCCGGTGACAGCGCCTGCTTCAAGGAGACGAAGGCCAAGACGGCGAACGTGGAGTACACGATCTTCAGCCGTGGCTGGGCCGACCTCGGCAACTACGCCTCCGACCGCACCGGCCGCCCACTGACGCCCGGTCAGCCCTACACCATCACGCTGGATCTGCATGCGAGCGACCACGTCGTACCGGCCGGGCACCGGCTGGCTCTGATCGTGGGTGGCACCGACGCCGGGTTCATCGAACCGCCGGGCAGCACCCCGAAGCTCACCCTTGACCTGGCCCGTACCTCGGCCCGGTTGCCGCTCGTCGGCGGCGCCAGGGCTTTCGTACGCGCCACCGCCGACGTACCGCGCACCGCCGTCCGGCCGGGGGAGCGCCCCCTGCACGGCGTGCGTGACCCGCGGACCTTCCGACCGGTCCCGTTCGCGGGCAGCCAGGGAGGCCCGTCCTGGTGAGATCTTGCCGGGCCCGGCACGGACGGCGGCCCGGAGGCTGGATGGCTGTCCGTCGCATCCGTCCGCGGTGCCGGCCGGCTGCCGCCGCTGGGTGCCTGTCCGGTCCGAGGGACGTAGTTCAAGGTGTTCCGGATGAGCGATGAGAGCTTTGTGCTGCGGGTGGCGACACGTCAGGATGCGGAGTTCCTGATGGACATGCTGACGGAGGCGGTGAACTGGCACCCCGGCCGGAAAGCTGTCAGCCGTGAACAGATCTTTGCGGATCGGAGAATCGCGCACTACATCGAAGACTGGCCACGTCCGGGAGATCTTGGGGTGGCAGCGGTCAGGTCCGACGAGCGACCGATCGGGGCCGCGTGGCTGCGCCTGTTCAGCCCCGGTGACCCCGGCTATGGCTTCGTCGCCCCGGACGTGCCGGAGCTGTCGCTGGCTGTGGTCACGTCCTGGAGGGGCAAGGGCGTAGGGCGTGCGCTGCTGCGGGAGGCAGCTCGGCAGGCGTCGGACGTGGGCTTCGACAGGATTTCGCTGAGCGTGGAGCGGGCCAATTCCGCCATTAATCTCTACCGTCAGGAGGGCTTCACCACGGTGGAGTCGGGCTCGGACTCCGACACCATGGTGAAGATTCTCGCCGTGCCCGACGGTGTGTCAGGCAGGTCATGACGCCTCCGCCAGTGGTCGCCCACGGACCATCAGTTCATGTCCTGCAAAACGGCTGAGAGTGGAACAAGATGGCAGAACAGACCGGGCAGCGACTGCCGAGCGATGAGATCGAGCGGTCGGCCGAGGATGACCGGCTTCACCGAGCGGTCCAGGAATTCTCGCTGGAGCGGTACAAGTACATCCTGCAGCAGATCCACGCCGTCAACGAGAACGTCTACAAGTTCCTGGCCATCTACCAGGCGCTCGCCACGACCGCGGTTGGAGCCGCGCTGGGCCTGTTCGTCGGCTACCGGCGGTGGGGAGTGGCGCCTACCGTGGCGCGTGCGGGCATCGTCGGCCTGCTGTCCCTCGAAACCGTCGTGGCTGTCTTCACGGAGTTACTCATCTTCATCGGCATACTCTCCTGGCTTGACTACCGGGAGGAGGAGTGCGAACTCACCGACCGCGCGGTCCATCCGGGGTTCCGGCGGCGACCGCAAGGGGGCAACTTCTTCCGGTGGTACGAGACGTACATCATGGCGTTCATCGCGACGTCTACGATCTTCATGTGGGCGTACTCCTGCATGTTCATTCTTCCTGCGATCAAGTGAGCTGATGCCGCCCATGGGCGAAGCCATTGGTGTTCCCGGGCGCGACTTCATCGGAGTGGGCGTCGGTGCGATCGTCTTCGACGACACCGGACGGGTATTTCTGGCCCAGCGCGGGGATGGGGCGAAGAACGAGGGAGGCGCCTGGGAGTTCCCAGGAGGCTCGGTCGAGTTCGGCGAGCGGCTGCAGGACGCGGTATGCCGTGAGTTTCTGGAGGAGTACGGCATCCGGATCAAGGTGACCGGATTCTTGGGGGCCTTCGATCACATCCTCCCGCGGGAAAGCCAGCACTGGGTCGCGGCGACCTTCCTTGCCCGGCTCGTCTCCGGAACGCCGACAATCCGCGAGCCCGCCAAATGCAGCGGCATCGGATGGTTCCGCTGGGACAGCCTGCCGGCGCCACTCTCGGAGATAAGCCGCGCCAATCTGGAGACGTATCGAGAGCTGTCTCTGGCGGCAGCGGACGAATGCGGACAACGCGCCGCGCGAAGCGGTCTCGATTCCTGACCTTGGGGTGCACCTGGCCGTAAGAGCGCCACGGATGCAGCAGGGACGGGGTCGGCCCGATGGGCGGACCTCGGCTCGGTGACGCCCCCGGCCCCGGCGGGAGTCGGCCACACGAAGCCGGAGGTCGGACCGGACGCGTACAACAGAGGGCGGCGGAGCGTCCGTAGCCGCTCCGCCGCCGTCCAGTCGGCCGCTCGTCAGCGGCTGCCCGGGTCCAGAAGGCCCGCCCGGCGCAGCGCGTCCGCCATCGCACCGTTCGCCGGTGCGGCCTCGCGCGAGCGGCCTGGGCGGCCGGAACCGCCGCGCCCGCCGCCGCGGCCCTGGCGCTGCTGCGGGGCCCGTCCGCCGCCCGCGCCGCGCTCCCGCCCGCCGCCCCCGCCGGACGACGGCGCACGCGCCTCGTCGTCCAGCCGCAGCGTCAGCGAGATCCGCTTGCGCGGAATGTCCACATCCAGAACCTTCACCCGCACGATGTCGCCCGGCTTCACCACATCCCGCGGGTCCTTGACGAAGGTTTTCGACATCGCCGAGACATGCACCAGACCGTCCTGATGGACGCCGATGTCCACGAACGCCCCGAAGGCCGCGACATTGGTCACCACGCCCTCCAGGATCATCCCGGGCGCGAGGTCACCGATCTTCTCCACGCCCTCCTTGAACGTCGCCGTCTTGAAGGCAGGCCGCGGGTCGCGCCCGGGCTTCTCCAGCTCCTTGAGGATGTCGGTGACGGTCGGCAGACCGAAGGACTCGTCCACGAAGTCAGCGGGCTTCAGCCGCCGCAGCACCGCCGTGTTGCCGATCAGCGACGGCACATCGCTGCCTGCCGCGGAGACGATCCGGCGCACCACCGGATACGCCTCCGGGTGCACGCTGGAGGCGTCCAGCGGGTCCTCGCCGCCGCGGATGCGCAGGAAGCCCGCACACTGCTCGTACGCCTTCGGGCCGAGCCGCGGTACGTCCTTGAGCGCCTTGCGGGACCGGAACGGTCCATTGGCGTCGCGGTGGGCCACGATGTTCTCCGCGAGGCCCGCGCCGATGCCCGAGACCCGGCTGAGCAGCGGAGCAGAGGCGGTGTTGACGTCGACGCCCACACCGTTGACGCAGTCCTCGACCACCGCGTCAAGGGAGCGCGACAGCTTCACCTCGGACACATCGTGCTGGTACTGGCCGACGCCGATCGACTTCGGGTCGATCTTCACCAGCTCGGCGAGCGGGTCCTGCAGGCGCCGCGCGATCGACACCGCGCCGCGCAGCGAGACGTCCAGGCCCGGCAGCTCCTGGGAGGCGAAGGCGGAAGCGGAGTACACCGACGCGCCGGCCTCCGAGACCATCACCTTCGTCAGCTTCAACTCCGGGTGCCCAGCGCACAGTTCCGCGGCGAGCTTGTCGGTCTCGCGGGACGCCGTGCCGTTGCCGATGGCGATCAGGTCGACGCTGTGCTCGCGCGCGAGGCGCGCCAGTTTCGCCAGCGACTCGTCCCACTTCTGCTGCGGCACATGCGGGTAGATGGTGTCCGTCGCCGCGACCTTTCCGGTGGCGTCGACGACCGCCACCTTCACGCCCGTACGGAAGCCGGGGTCCAGGCCCATGGTGGCGCGGGTGCCCGCGGGAGCCGCGAGCAGCAGATCGCGCAGGTTCGCGGCGAAGACCCGTACCGCCTCGTCCTCGGCGGCCTGACGCAGTCGCAGTCGCAGGTCGATCCCGAGGTGGACGAGGATGCGGGTGCGCCAGGCCCAGCGCACGGTGTCCGCCAGCCACTTGTCCGCCGGACGCCCGCGGTCGGCGATCCCGAAGTGGCGGGCGACGGACTGCTCGTACGAGGTCGGGCCCGCCGGGTCACCGGACTCCTCGCCCGGCTCCAGGACCAGGTCGAGAACCTCCTCCTTCTCGCCCCGGAACATCGCCAGCACCCGGTGCGAGGGCAGTTGGGTGAACGGTTCGGCGAAGTCGAAGTAGTCGGAGAACTTCGCGCCGGCCTCCTCCTTGCCTTCGCGGACCTTGGAGACCAGCTGTCCCTTGGCCCACATGCGCTCACGCAGCTCGCCGATCAGGTCGGCGTCCTCGCTGAACCGCTCGGTGAGGATCGCGCGCGCACCCTCCAGCGCGGCGGCGGCGTCCGCGACGCCCTTCTCCGTATCCACGAACGCGGCCGCCGCGGCCGACGGCTCGACCGACGGATCGGCCAGCAGCCCCTCGGCCAGCGGCTCCAGACCCGCCTCGCGCGCGATCTGTGCCTTGGTGCGGCGCTTGGGCTTGAACGGCAGATAGATGTCCTCCAGCCGGGCCTTGGAGTCCGCGGCCAGAATCTGCGCTTCGAGCGCTTCGTCCAGTTTGCCCTGCGCACGGACCGACTCCAGGATCGCCGTACGCCGCTCCTCCAACTCGCGCAGATACCGCAGCCGCTCCTCGACCGTCCGCAGCTGCGCATCGTCGAGCATCCCGGTCGCTTCCTTGCGGTAGCGCGCGATGAACGGCACGGTGGACCCGCCGTCGAGCAGCTCGACAGCCGCCTTCACCTGCCGTTCCCCTACGCCGAGTTCCTCGGCGATCCTGCCCTCAATCGACGTCGTCACGATCCCGTTCCGCCTTCTCGCATGAGCTTGAGCCTGCATTGTGGCAGGCGAGAGCGACAAGCTGACTCAGGCGTGGCTGTGGTGGCGGGGCCTGCGGCCCGAGCGGGCGGTGTCGGAGGCGCCGCCGAAGAGCCGGGCCAGGACCCGGAAGGGGAGCGTCACCACAGTGGCGATGGCCGAACCGATGGCGTGGAGCACGTCAGCGATGGCGCGCAGCATCATGACCTCCTGTTGCGATCATGGGCGGTAGGTGTACGCGGCCTCGGGTTGCCGCGCACGCCTGCCGCAAACCGGGGGACCGCCGGTCAGCCGTTCTCGAAGAGGTCCGCCGGGAACGCACCTGCGGCCACCGCGGCCGCGGTGTAGCCGCCGGCGACAGCACTCAGCCCCTCCAGGTGAAGCGCGGCGTGCGGCGCTCAAGGAAGGCGGCGACACCCTCCGCGGTGTCGCCGCTGTCACGTGCCTGCTCCGCCCAGTGCGCCTCCCGCTCCGGGCCCACGGGCCCGTTCGTGAACTCCTTGGCCGCCGCCTGCGTGAGCAGCGACCGGGACGCCAGGACGCGCGCGAACTCCGGGACGCGCTTGCCCAGCTCGTCCGCCGGAAGCAGCTCGTCCACCAGCCCCGTCCGCAGCGCCCGCTCCCCGTCGATCAACTCCGCAGAGAACAGCAGGTACTTGGCCGTCGCCGGGCCGACCAACTCCGTCAGCCGCCGGGTGGAGGAGGCGGGATAGACGATGCCGAGCTTCGCCGGGGTGATCCCGAAGAAGGAGCCCTCGGCCGCGAATCGCAGATCGCAGGCAGCGGCGAGCTGGCAGCCGCCGCCCACGCAGTAGCCGCGGATCGCGGCGAGCGTCGGCCGGGGAAAGGCGGCCAGCGCCTCCTCGGCGGCCACCGCGAGGCCCTGCGACTCGCCCGCCGACGCCCGCAGTGTGCTGATGTCGGCGCCGGCGCAGAAGGTGTTCCCGGAGCCGGTGAGGACGAGCACCCGTACGTCCCTGTCGTCCGCCAGCCGCTCCAGCAGCTCGGGCAGCTCGCGCCACATGCCGGTCGTCATGGCGTTGCGCTTGGCGGGGTGGTGGATGGTGACGGTCGCGATGCCGTCGGAGATCTCCAGCACAAGACCCTCGGCTGGGGTCTCCTCGGCGGATGTCGGGTGCGCCATGCCGCGGATGCTATCGGGGCCGGTCAGGGCGGCCGAGGCGCGGTCTCGGTGGCAGCGGCCAGTAACCGTATTTACGATCAGATCAGGCGATTCGAGGAGGCGGTCATGCGCAAGCGCACTCCTTCCGGGGGCCGTGCGGCTGCCGAGACTCCCGAGGCCCGGATGCGCCGGAGCTTCGTACTGCTCGTGGTACTCGGCGCGATTCTTGTCATCGGTGGGCTGGTGGGCCTGATCTACGTCGGTGTGGCGACGCTGACCTCGATGCTGCTCTTCGGCTGGCTGCTGCTGATCTGCGGCGTGATGGGACTGGCGCACGCCGTGCAGTCACGCGGGTCGAGCTTCTTCTGGCTGGGGCTGGTCGTCGCCGCCCTCAACATCGCGGCGGGCGTGATCGTCATCATCCACCCGGAGATCGCTGCCATCGGGCTGACGATGTTCGCCGCGCTGCTCTTCCTCACCGCCGGGTTGTTCCGTATCGTCGGCAGCTTCGTGGTGCGCGGTCCGCAGGCCGGCTGGACGCTGCTGCAGGGCGTGCTCGCGCTGCTGCTGGGCATCCTCGTGCTCGCCGAATGGCCCGAGAGCAGCCGCTATGTGCTGGGTACCTTCTTCTCCCTGTCACTGCTGTTCGACGGACTCGGCCTGATCGCGGTCGGCATCGGCGGCCGCCGGATCGTCGGAGAGCTGATGGAGGAGAAACGTTCCCTGAATGCACAGTGAGGCGGACAGGAGCGGTCTCACAACTGACGCTGTCATACGCATTCGGTCAGTACCCATCGATAACCGTCGACTTCCGGGCAGCTGACCGGGACAGACCGCAGCATTCCCAACACTCTCTGTGAGGCGGACTCGGTCGCCGTACCGGTACGCGGGCGCCACCGGTGCGGCGACGGTCTGCGGGGATCGTCGTGCGGAGCCGAGAGTAGGTGCTGGACATGGACAGCCGGGGGATCGTCCCACCCGACGCGGGACGAGCTATGTCCACCACCCCTGTGGTCAACGCGCCGCTCACCGCCCCCGCGCCGTACGAGGGCGTCTGGCGCTTCACCGCACTGGCGCTGGACTCGTCCGTCCCGCAGGCCCGGCACGCGGTCCGGGACCTGCTGCGGAATCAGCGTGTGCCCATCCACGACGACGTGGTCCACGGGCTGCTGCTGATCCTGTCCGAACTCGTCACCAACGCCGTACGCCACGCCGCCCTGCTCTCACCGGAGATCGCCGTCGTGGTGTCCGTCGGCCGGGACTGGGTGCGGGTCGGGGTCGAGGACAACCACCCCTACCGGCCGAAGGCCCTGGAGGCGGACCAGGGCCAGACCGGCGGCCGCGGGCTGCTGCTGGTGAAGACCATCACCGCCGAGGCGGGCGGCATGTGCGACGTCGAACACACGGTGACCGGCGGCAAGGTCATCTGGGCAGCCCTGCCACTGGCGGGCCCTACCAGCCCGCCGATGGGCCGGTGAGGTCCCGGATCGCGGGCCGGGCCGCGTCCAGCACCGTCATGAACCACGCCGAGAACGGCCGCCGGGCGTGCAGCTCCGACAGCTCCTCCGCGCCGGCGAAGACCACGTCGCCGACCTCCGCCGGATCCGGATCCGGCTGCTGACGCACCAGACCCACGAACAGGTGGTTGTACTCCTGCTCCACCAGCCCGGAGGCCGGGTCGGGGTGGTTGTAGCGGACCGTACCCGCCTCACGCAGCAGCCACGGGGAGACGCCCAGCTCCTCGGCCGTACGCCGGACGGCGGCGGCGAAGGGAGCCTCGCCCGGGTACGGGTGGCCGCAACAGGTGTTCGACCACACACCGGGGGAGTGGTACTTCCCCGCCGCCCGCTGCTGCAGCAGCAGCCGGCCGGAGGAGTCGAAAAGGAAGACCGAGAACGCCCGGTGCAGCCGGCCGGGAGGCAGATGGGCGGACAGTTTCTCCGCGGTGCCGATCGTCTCACCGCTCTCGTCGACCAGCTCGAGCATGATCGGCGCTGCGGTGGGGTCCGGCGAGGTGTCCGCCGAGGTGGCTGGTGTGGTCGGCATGGCCATCCTTCATTTGGGCTACGAGCCCCAAGTCTGCCGTACGAAAGGGGCGTACCCGCACCGTGTGCCCCGGCATGTCAGCCGCGTCAGTGACAGAGCTTGACCTCGTGCTCGGCATGCCCCACCGGCTCCAGCTGGAAGGTGCAGTGCTCGACGTCGAAGTGCTCCCCGAGGCAGCCCTGCAGATCGTGCAGCATCTTCTCGTGCCCCACCGTCTCCAGTGCCTCCTGGTTGACCACCACATGGGCGGCGAGTACGGGCAGCCCGGAGGTGATGGTCCACACATGGAGGTCATGCACGTCCTCGACCCCGGGCAGCCCGAGGATGTGCGACCTGACCTCGGCCATGTTCACATCCTTCGGCGCGGCCTCCAGCAGCACGTCCAGCGCCTCCCGCAGCAGCTTCCAGGTGCGGGGCGCGATCATCACGCCGATGACCAGCGAGGCGATCGGGTCCGCCCGGGTCCAGCCCGTGGCCGTGACGATCCCGGCCGAGACGATGACGGCCAGCGAGCCCAGTGCGTCGGCCATCACCTCCAGGAACGCCCCGCGGACGTTGAGGCTCTCCTTCTGGCCGCTCATCAGCACGGCCAGTGACAGCACGTTCGCGACCAGGCCGGCCACACCGAAGGCGATGGTCAGCTGGCCGTGCACCTCGGGCGGGGTGATCAGCCGCTGCACGGCCTCGTAGAGGATGAAGCCGCCCACGCCGAACAACAGCAGGCAGTTCGCGACCGCGGCGAGGATCTCGGCGCGGGCGAAGCCGAACGTACGGCGCTCGCTCGGCGGCCGGCTCGCGAAGTGGATGGCCAGCAGTGTCATGGTGATGCCGACGGCGTCCGTCGCCATGTGCCCGGCGTCGGCGAGCAGCGCGAGCGATCCGGTGAGGATCCCACCGGCGATCTCCGCAAGCAGCACGGCGAGGGTGAGGGACAGCGCGATCCGCAACCGTCCCCGGTACCCGGCCGCCGCGGTGCCCGGGAGGCCCTTCGGCAGGCCGTGCGCGTGTGAGTGGTCGTGCCCTGACCCCATGCCGGCCGCCTCCCGTTCTGGCTTGCGGATCTTCAGTGAACTACGGGTGGGGAAGATCGGGCAACACGGCACTGAACACCATTGTCATTGCCCTGACCAGCGGGTTTGTGGCTCCGTAAGATCCGCTCCCGGTCAGTGGGAACGTGCCTGAGGGTGCCGCAGGCACCAGCCCGCCCACGCCGACTCGACCATCTCGCGTACGTCGTACCGGGCGGACCAGCCCAGCTCCGCCCGGGCCAGCTCGGCGGAGGCGACCACCCGTGCCGGGTCTCCGGCCCTGCGGCCGACGACCTTCGCGGCCGGCTCGGTGCGGCCTGTGACGCCGGCGACCAGCTCGGCCATCTCACGGACGGACACTCCGTGGCCAGTGCCGATGTTCACCGTCAGATCGCCCGCCCCGTCCTGGGCGGCCAGCCTGCGGGCCGCGGCGAGATGCGCCCCGGCCAGGTCCTCGACATGGATGTAGTCGCGGATGCAGGTGCCGTCGGGGGTCGGATAGTCGTCGCCGAAGATCAACGGGGATTCGCCGCGGGTCAGCGCGTCGAAGAACATCGGGATGATGTTGAACACCCCGATATCGGCCAGCTCGGGGCTCGCCGCACCCGCCACGTTGAAGTAGCGCAGACAGGCGGTCGAGATCCCGTGGGCGCGCCCGGCGGCCCGTACCAGCCACTCGCCCGCCAGCTTGGTCTCGCCGTACGGATTCATCGGCAGGCACGGGGTGGCCTCGGTGACAAGATCCACATCGGGCATGCCGTAGACCGCGGCGGAGGAGGAGAAGAGGAAGCTCTTCACCCCGGCCGCGACGACGGCATCCAGCAGCACGGTCAGGCCGTGCACGTTCTCGCGGTAGTAGTGCAGCGGCTGCTCGACGGACTCCCCGACCTGCTTCTTGGCTGCGAGATGTACCACTCCCGTGACCTGGTGCTCGGCCATCGTGCGGTCCAGCAGCTCGCGGTCGAGCGTGCTGCCCTTGGCCAGGGGCACCCTGCTGGGCAGCCGCTCGGCGAGGCCCGTCGACAGGTCGTCCAGCACGACGACCGTCTCGCCGGACTCCGCCATGGCGCGCGCCACGTGTGCTCCGATGTAACCGGCTCCGCCGGTGATCAGCCACGTCATGTCCGGCAGCCTAGCCGCCGGGGCGCCCCGGGGCTGCTCCGCGGCTCCCTGCGCGGCGGCGTTTGTCCTCGGCCGCCCTATCGACCATGATGGCCGCCGCCGGATCTTCTTCGGGCATCTCCCGCAACCCCTGCGGCCTTATCGGGTCGTAAACGGGCGATGAACGGTTCTTCCGAGGATCCGATAGCCTCTGCCGACGTGCCGCAGCCCCCGGCCCGGTTCCGTGGTGTGCCACGACCGCTGCCCGGGGACCGAAGGTGTCCCGGCGCGGCCACGCCAGCTTCCAAGGAGTGAGTTCGTCTGTCGACCGCAATCCTCACCGGTCCGCCGGTCGCCGGCGCGCAGCTCGAGGGCGACCTGCGGGCGCTGGGCTTCGACGTGGTGGGCGCCGCAGACGGCGACCTGGCGGCGCTGGTCGCAGGTCTTCCGGTGACCGAGCGCGTCGCACTGGTCGACCCGCGCCTGGTGGCGCACCGGCACGCTCTGCGGCTGGCCCTGACCGACCCCCGCTTCCCCGCCTCCGCGATCCCCGGCGCCGTCACCGCCCAGCCGGAGGCGCGCCCCGCACTGGCGCGTGCCCTGGCGGCGGCCGAGGCGGCAATGCCCGGCACCCCCATGACGAAGTCCTTGGGGGAGGGACGGACCGGCACAGCGGACGAACACCGGCGGGCAGCCGCTTCACCGGGCCCGGCCACGACGGCGGCAGCGCCCTCCGCCACGACGGCGCAATCCGTGGAGTACGCGCCCGCCACACTGCCCGACGCCGTCGTCTGCGCTCTGCAAGCCGCAGGCGTCCCCGTGCACCGCCCCGAGCTCGGCGTGCTCGTCGCCGAGGTGGCCGCCGACGAGGCCGAGCAGGCCCGGCTGCGGGGCGCCGTCGCCGCAGTCGACGACGAGCAGGTACGGCTGCGGGGCGCCGTGAAGGCCCGCGACGGCTTCTTCACCACCTTCTGCATCAGCCCGTACAGCCGCTACCTCGCCCGCTGGTGCGCCCGCCGCGGACTGACCCCGAACCAGGTCACCACCGCCTCCCTGCTCACCGCGCTGATCGCGGCCGGCTGTGCGGCGACCGGCACCCGGCCCGGCTTCATCGCCGCCGGAGTGCTGCTCATCGCGTCGTTCGTCCTCGACTGCACCGACGGGCAGCTCGCCCGCTACTCGCTGCAGTACTCCACGCTCGGCGCCTGGCTCGACGCCACCTTCGACCGGGCGAAGGAGTACGCGTACTACGCCGGTCTCGCGATCGGTGCAGCCGCCGCGAGCGGCAGTGGGGGAGGGGATGACGTATGGGCCCTGGCCCTCGCCGCGATGGTCCTCCAGACCTGCCGCCACGTTGTCGACTTCTCCTTCAACGAGGCGAACCACGACGCGACCGGGAA
Source organism: Streptomyces sp. HSS9-12 (assembly GCF_054963655.1). NCBI lineage: Bacteria > Bacillati > Actinomycetota > Actinomycetes > Kitasatosporales > Streptomycetaceae > Streptomyces > Streptomyces sp. HSS9-12. The sequence continues at coordinate 16,350 of NZ_JBUEGC010000062.1, forward strand.
CACCAGCAGCCCCACCGCCGCCCTCTCCGACCGGCTCGACAGCGTCGGCTGGACGGTCTGGGCGCGCCGGATGATAGTCTTGCCCATTGGCGAGCGATGGGCGATGATCGCGGTCCTGACGGCCGTGACCACGCCCCGCATTGTGTTTTACGCCCTGCTGATCGGCGGTGCGCTCGCCGCCTGCTACACCACCGCCGGCCGGCTGCTGAGGTCCCTGACCCTCCGCCAGGGGGCACCACCCGGGCCGCCAGGCCCAGGTGGACTACCGCTGGGGGTGCTCCCAGCGAGCCGGACCGACCGCGCCGCCAAGGCCCTTGCCGACCTCGCCGACTCCGGCCCCCTCGCCGAAGGCTTCGCCGCGGCGCTGAAGAACCCGGCCCGCAGGCTTCCCGCCTTCGCCGCCCCTGCCGCCGCCCTGCTCGGCGCTGCCGTGGCGATCGTCACCGCGACCCTCGCCCCCTTCGGCAGCCCGTGGCCCGTTCTGGCGGCCTTCGGCTACGCGGCCTGCTCGGGCCTCGCCGTCGCCCGCCCCCTCAAGGGCGCGCTCGACTGGCTCGTACCGCCCCTCTTTCGTACCGCCGAATACACCATCATTCTGGTCCTCGCCGCCCGCTCGGAGGTGAACGGAGCCTTGCCGGCCGCTTACGGGCTGGTGGCCGCCGTCGCCTACCATCACTACGACACGGTGTACCGCATCCGTGGCGGTTCCGGCGCGCCCCCGCACTGGCTGGTGCGGGCGATCGGCGGACAGGAAGGCCGGACGCTGGCGGTCACCGTCGCGGCCGCTCTGCTGCCCGGCACAGGTTTCACCATCGCGCTGACGGTGCTCGCTGCCGTCCTCGCGCTGGGGGTGCTCGTCGAGAGCATCCGCTTCTGGGTCTCCTCCGGAGCACCCGCAGTACACGACGAAACAGGAGAACCCGCATGATCGGCCTCGTGCTGGCAGCCGGCGCCGGACGGCGTCTGCGCCCCTACACCGACACCCTGCCCAAGGCTCTGGTGCCGGTGGGCCCTGAAAAGGACGAGGGGGCCACCACCGTCCTCGACCTCACCCTCGGCAACTTCGCCGAGGTAGGCCTGACCGAGGTCGCGATCGTCGTCGGCTACCGCAAGGAGGCCGTGTACGAGCGCAAGGAGGCCCTGGAGCAGAAGTACGGCCTCACGCTCACCCTGATCGACAACGACAAGGCCGAGGAGTGGAACAACGCCTACTCCCTGTGGTGCGCCCGTGACGTCCTCGCGCAGAGCGACGGCGTGATCCTCGCCAACGGCGACACCGTGCACCCGGTCTCGGTCGAGAAGACCCTGCTCGCCGCCCGCGGCAACGGCCAGAAGATCATCCTCGCCCTCGACACCGTGAAGAAGCTCGCGGACGAGGAGATGAAGGTCATCGTCGACCCGGCCAAGGGCGTTCAGAAGATCACCAAGCTGATGGACCCGGCCGACGCGAGCGGCGAGTACATCGGCATCACCCTGATCGAGCGCGAGGCCGCCGCCGACCTCGCCGACGCGCTGAAGACCACCTTCGAGCGCGACCCCGACCTCTACTACGAGGACGGTTACCAGGAGCTCGTCAACCGCGGCTTCAAGATCGACACTGCCTCCATCGGCGATGTCCGCTGGGTTGAGATCGACAACCACGACGACCTCGCCAAGGGCAGGGAGATCGCGTGCCAGTACTGACCCGCCTCATCCCGTCCCCCGTCAGCGTCGACATCAACGCCGGCGCGCTGGACGATCTGGCGGGCCTGCTGGCCGACCAGCGGATCTCCAGCTCCGGCAAGCTCGCCGTCGCGATCAGCGGCGGCTCCGGTGCCGCGCTGCGCGACCGGCTGGCGCCGGTGCTGCCCGGCGCGGACTGGTTCCCGCTCGCCGACGGCACCATCGACGGCGCGATCAAGCTGGCCGACGCCATGAAGTCCGGGCACTACGACGCGGTCGTGGGCCTGGGCGGTGGCAAGGTCATCGACGCCGCGAAGTACGCCGCGGCGCGGATCGGCCTGCCGATGGTCGCCGTCGCGACGAACCTGTCGCACGACGGCATCTGCTCGCCGGTGTCGATCCTGGACAACGACGCGGGCCGCGGCTCGTACGGTGTCCCGACCCCGATCGCGCTGGTCATCGACCTCGATGTGATCCGCGAGGCCCCGGTCCGCTTCGTCCGCTCCGGCATCGGTGACGCGGTCTCCAACATCTCCGCGATCGCGGACTGGGAGCTGTCCCACCGCGAGACCGGGGAGCCGATCGACGGCCTGGCCGCCGCCATGGCCCGTACGGCCGGTGAGTCGGTGCTCCGGCACCCGGGCGGCTGCGGCGACGACGACTTCCTCACCGTGCTGTCCGAGGGCCTGGTGCTCTCCGGCATCGCGATGTCGATCGCCGGGCACACCCGTCCGTCCTCCGGCGCCTGCCACGAGATCAGCCACGCCTTCGACCTGCTCTACCCCAAGCGCTCCGCGCTGCACGGCGAGCAGGTCGGCCTCGGCGCCGCCTTCGCGATGCATCTGCGCGGAGCGGCCGAGGAGTCCGCGCTGATGGTCGAGGTGCTGCGGCGGCACGGCCTGCCGGTCACGCCACAGGAGATCGGCTTCAACGAGGACGAGTTCGTCAAGGCGGTGGAGTACGCGCCGCAGACCCGCCCCGGGCGCTACACCATCCTGGAGCACTTGGACCTGGACACCGACGCGATCAGGGACGCTTACGCCGACTATGCCAAAACCGTCACTAGCTGAACTCCGTCCGGTCGTCCACCCCTCGGGGCTGAAGGACCGGCGCAGCGGTGAGCACTGGGCCGGGCGCATCTACATGCGGGAGATCTCGCTGCGATGCACCCGGCTCCTGCTGCACACCCGGATCACTCCCAACCAGTACACCGGCCTGATGATCGTCGCCGGTGTCGCGGCCGGCGCGGCGCTGCTGGTGCCCGGCCTGGCCGGGGCGATCCTCGGTGCCCTGCTGATCCAGGTGTATCTGCTGCTGGACTGCGTGGACGGCGAGCTGGCGCGCTGGCGGAAGCAGACCTCGATCACCGGCGTCTACCTGGACCGCATCGGGCACTACCTCAGCGAGGCCGCGCTGCTGGTCGGCTTCGGCCTGCGCGCGGCGGACGTCTTCCGCTCCGTCCAGTACCAGTGGGCGTTCCTGGGGACGCTCGCGGCGCTCGGGGCGATCCTGATCAAGGCCGAGACCGACCTGGTCGACGTCGCCCGGTCCCGCAGCGGCCTCCCGGCCGTCAAGGACGAGGCGTCGGTGCCCCGCTCCTCCGGCCTGGCGCTCGCCCGTAAGGCCGCGGCGGCGCTGAAGTTCCACCGCCTGGTGGGCGGGGTCGAGGCGTCGCTGGTCATCCTGGCCGCGGCCGTCGCGGACTTCTTCCACGGCGATCTGGTGTTCACCCGGGCCGCGGTCGTCCTGCTGGCCGCGATCGCGGTGCTGCAGACCGTGCTGCACCTCGTCAGCATCCTCGCCTCGAGCAGGCTGCGATGAGGAGCGGCTCACAGCTGAAGGTCGGGGCGGTTGTCCTCACGATGGGAAACCGCCCCGAGGAGCTGCGTGCGCTGCTCGACTCGGTCGCCAAGCAGGACGGCGATCGGGTCGAGGTGGTGGTCGTCGGCAACGGCTCGCCGCTGCCCGAGCTGCCCGACGGCGTACGGACCGTGGAGCTGTCCGAGAACGTGGGCATCCCCGCCGGCCGGAATGTCGGGATAGAGGCCTTCGGCCCCGGCGGCCGCGACGTCGACATCCTGCTTTTCCTCGACGACGACGGGCTGCTGCCGAACACCGACACCGCCGAGCTGTGCCGCAAGGCCTTCGCCGCCGACCCGAGGCTCGGCATCATCACCTTCCGGATCGCCGACCCCGACACCGGAGTCACCCAGCGCCGCCATGTGCCGCGGCTGCGCGCCTCCGATCCGATGCGCTCCTCCCGCGTGACCACCTTCCTCGGTGGTGCGAACGCGGTCCGCACCGCCGTCTTCCAGCAGGTCGGCGCCCTGCCGGACGACTTCTTCTACGCCCATGAGGAGACCGACCTCGCCTGGCGGGCCCTGGACGCGGGGTGGCTGATCGACTACCGCGCGGACATGGTGCTGCACCACCCGACCACTGCCCCCAGCCGGCATGCGGTCTATCACCGCATGGTCGCCCGGAACCGCGTCTGGCTCGCCCGGCGCAACCTCCCGGCCCTGCTTGTGCCCGTCTACCTGGGCGTATGGCTGCTCCTCACCTTGGCTCGCCGCCCCTCCCGCCCGGCACTGAGGGCCTGGCTCGGAGGATTCAAGGAAGGTTGGACCAGTCCGTGCGGTCCCCGCCGCCCCATGAAGTGGCGTACGGTCTGGCGCATGACCCGGCTGGGCCGACCTCCTGTCATCTGACAAGCTCGGGTCTGAAAACATCGGGCGTATCCGTATACGGGACCTGGCTCCGGCCTGCGCCCGACCTGGCTGCGCAATGTTGAGGACGAAAGTTTCATCTGGTGAGTGAGACAACGCACGATGGCGGGGTCGCGGTGAGCACCCCGCCCGGTACGTCGCCCGACGACGGACTGCCCCTGGCCGAGCTGGCTGCCAGACACGGGCTGTCTGTGAGCGGTGCACGGCCTGGCCTGGTTGAGTATGTGCGCCAGCTGTGGGGCAGGCGACATTTCATCACCGCCTTCGCCTCGGCCAAGCTGACCGCGCAGTACACCCAGGCGAAGCTGGGGCAGCTGTGGCAGGTGGCGACGCCGCTGCTCAACGCCCTGGTGTACTTCCTGATCTTCGGCCTGATCCTGAAGGCCAGCCGCGGGATGCCGAAGGAGATCTACATCCCGTTCCTGGTGACGGGCGTGTTCGTCTTCACCTTCACCCAGAACTCGGTGCTGGCCGGTGTCCGTGCGATCTCCGGAAACCTCGGGATCGTCCGGGCCCTGCACTTTCCCCGGGCCTCCCTGCCGATCTCCTTCTCGCTGCAGCAGCTCCAGCAGCTGATGTTCTCGATGATCGTGCTGGTGCTCGTGGCGGTGAGCTTCGGCAGCTTCCCCGCGCTGTCCTGGCTCCTGGCCATCCCCGCGCTGGCGCTCCAGTTCATCTTCAACACCGGCCTCGCGCTGATCATGGCCCGGCTGGGAGCGAAGACCCCGGACCTCGCGCAGCTGATGCCCTTCGTCCTGCGCACCTGGATGTACGCGTCGGGCGTGATGTTCAGCATCCCGAAGATGCTCTCGGACCAGCCGGACTGGGTCGCCGACGTGCTCCAGTGGAACCCGGTCGCGGTCTACATGGACCTGATCCGGTTCGCCCTCATCGACGGGTATGGCGCCGTCAACCTGCCGCCGCACGTCTGGGCGGCCGCTGTGACCTGGGCCCTCCTCCTCGGCATCGGCGGTTTCGTGTACTTCTGGAAGGCGGAGGAGCAGTACGGCCGTGGCTGAGCACAACGGTGCCCAGGAGGCACGTATCCCCACCGTCATCGCTGACGAGCTGCACATCGTCTACCGCGTCAACGGCGGAGCCCGCGGCAAGGGCAGCGCCACCGCCGCGCTGAGCAGGATCATCGGCCGCAAGCGCCCGGCCGGCATGCGCGAGGTGCACGCCGTGAAGGGCGTGTCCTTCGTCGCCTACCGCGGCGAGGCGATCGGCCTGATCGGCTCGAACGGCTCCGGCAAGTCCACGCTGCTGCGCGCCATCGCCGGGCTGCTCCCGGCCGAGCGCGGCAAGGTCTACACCAACGGACAGCCCTCGCTGCTGGGCGTCAACGCCGCGCTGATGAACGATCTCACCGGCGAGCGGAACGTGATACTCGGCGGGCTTGCCATGGGCATGTCGCGCGAGGACATCCGCACCCGCTACCAGGAGATCGTCGACTTCTCCGGCATCAACGAGAAGGGCGACTTCATCTCGCTGCCGATGCGCACGTACTCCTCCGGTATGGCGGCCCGGCTGCGGTTCTCCATCGCCGCGGCCAAGGACCACGATGTGCTGATGATCGACGAGGCGCTGGCCACCGGTGACCGCAAGTTCCAGAAGCGGTCCGAGGAGCGCATCCGGGAGCTGCGCAAGGAGGCCGGCACGGTCTTCCTGGTCAGCCACAACAACAAGTCCATCCGCGACACCTGTGAGCGGGTGCTGTGGCTGGAAAGCGGCAAGCTCCGTATGGACGGGCCGACCGACGAGGTGCTCAAGGCCTACGAGAAGGAGACCGGCAAGTAGCCGGGGGCGCAGCGTTGGGCCCCGCCCGCTCCTTTCCGAGGGAGCGGGCGGGGCCATGCCCGGTCAGCCGAACCCAGGCCTCCACGTAAGCTGTAGCAGACCTGTGTGGCCGATGACGGAGTGAGCCTTTGTCCCCAATTCGGGCGAACCGGTACCCGGGCCCTAACGCGGTGGTGTGGCGTGTCTGCGCGGTCCGCGCCTGTACAAACGGTGTAGAACGGGAGATGTGACGGCAATGTCCACACGGCTCATCTCCAGCGTTCCCAACGGAACCCGTCACCCGGTCCCGAGCCGGGTGACCGGCGACGTTTGCACGCCCGGTCACCTCCGGTGACCGTGGAGAATGAGCGCACGCGGCCGGGCAGCCGGTCGTGGGACATGGCCGACGCGCATACGCGCGCCGTGCTGGACAAGTCCACACACGAGAACTTCCCCGTCGCCCCTTTCTTTCTGCCCCGCTCCTGGCGCACCGACCTCATGGCCGTCTACGGCTACGCCCGCCTCGTCGACGACATCGGCGACGGCGACCTCGCCCCGGGCGGCACCGACGCGGAGCTGCTCGGCCTCGCCCGCGAGCAGGCCGACGACCCGCTCGCCCTGCTCGATGCGTTCGAAGCCGATCTGCACCGCGTCTTCGAGTCCGTCCCCCGGCACCCGCTGCTGCGGAATCTCCAGCCGACGGTACGCCGCCGCAAGCTCACCCCCGAGCCGTTCCTGGGGCTCATCGAGGCCAACCGGCAGGACCAGCGGGTGCGCCGTTACGCCACGTTCGACGATCTGGTCGCCTACTGCGAGCTGTCTGCCAACCCCGTCGGCCGGCTCGTCCTCGGTATCACCGGTACCACCACCCCCGAACGCGTGCGCTGGTCCGACGCCATCTGCACCGCCCTGCAGATCGTCGAACATCTCCAGGACATCGCCGAGGACCTGGGGCGCGACCGCATCTATCTGCCCGCGGACGACATGAAGCGCTTCGGCGTCGGCGAGGCCGACCTGGCCGCGCCGACCGCGGGCGCACAGGTGCGCGCCCTGGTGGCGTACGAGGCAAAACGCGCCCACCGGCTGCTCGACGAAGGCTCCGCGCTGGTGGGCAGCGTGCGCGGCAGGCTCAGGCTGCTCCTCGCCGGATTCGTGGCCGGCGGGCGGGCGGCACTGCGGACGGTCGCCGCCGCGGGACCCGACGTACTCCCCGGACCACCCAAGCCCACCACCCTCGGCCTGCTGCGCGAGGTGGCGGCGACACTGCGGAAAGAGGGGTGATCCGGACCGTGGACGGAACCCTGCACGCCGCTGCGCCGGTGCTGGCTGCGTACAGCTACTGCGAGACCGTGACCGGACAGCAGGCCCGCAACTTCGCATACGGCATCAGGCTCCTGCCGACCGAGAAGCGGCAGGCGATGTCGGCGCTGTACGCCTTCTCGCGCCGAGTCGACGACATCGGCGACGGGCCCCTGGACGCCGACGCCAAGCGTGCCCGCCTGGACGACACCCGCTCCCTGCTCGGCCGCATCCGCGACGGGAGGATCGACGCCGACGACACCGACCCCGTGGCCGTCGCCCTCGCACACGCCGCCCAGCGCTTCCCCATCCCCCTGGGCGCCCTCGATGAACTCATCGACGGTGTGCTCATGGACGTCCGCAACGAGACGTACGAGACCTGGGACGACCTCAAGGTCTACTGCCGGTGCGTCGCGGGCGCCATCGGCCGGCTGTCGCTCGGCGTGTTCGGCACGGTGACCCCCGCGGGGCCCGGCGCGTGCGACGCTGAACGCGCCCCCGAGTACGCCGACACGCTGGGCCTCGCCCTTCAACTCACCAACATCCTCAGGGACCTCCGCGAGGACGCCGCGAGCGGCCGCACCTATCTGCCCGCCGACGACCTCGCCAAGTTCGGCTGCTCGGCGGGCTTCCACACCTCCCAGCCCCCGGCCGGCTCGGACTTCACCGGGCTCATCCAGTTCGAGGTCCGCCGCGCCCGCACCCTGTTCGCGGAGGGCTTCCAGCTGCTGCCCCTGCTCGACCGGCGCAGCGGCGCCTGCGTCGCCGCCATGGCGGGCATCTACCGGCGGCTGCTCGACCGTATCTCGCGCGATCCGGAAGCCGTCCTGCGCGGCCGTGTCTCCCTGCCGGGACGGGAGAAGGCGTACGTCGCCGTACGCGGGCTGTCGGGCGTCGACGCCCGGCACGTCTCCCGGCGAACGGCGGCGGGAAGGCGGTTGCGATGAGTGCGGCCGCCCCCCGTTCCAACGAGCCCAGGGCGGTGAGCGAGCCAAAGGGCGCGCCGGCATCGACATCCCCCAGCGGTAGTCCCCCTGGGCCTGATGGCCCGGGTGGGGGCACCCCCAGCGGTAGCTGGGGGAGTACCCCCAGGGGGAGCCGGGAGTCGAGCGAACACCGTGTAGCCGTCATCGGCGGGGGAATCGCCGGGATCGCCGCCGCGCTCTGCCTCGCCGATGCCGGGCTGCGGGTCACCCTCCTCGAAGGGCGGCCCCGCCTGGGCGGCCTGGCCTTCTCCTTCCGCCGCCGCGGCACGGCCGGAGAGCTGACCGTCGACAACGGCCAGCACGTCTATCTGCGCTGCTGCACCGCCTACCGCTGGTTTCTCGACCGTATCGACGGCACCCGGCACGCCCCCCTCCAGGACCGGCTGGACATCCCCGTGCTGGACATCGGAGGCGGTCGCCCCGGCTCCTCCAGGGCCACCCTCCCCGGCACGGAGTTCGGACGCGGACGGCTCGGCCGGCTGCGCCGCACCGCGCTGCCCGTACCGCTGCACCTCGCCGGCAGCCTCGCCCGCTACCCGCACCTCTCCCTCGCCGAACGCGCCCAAGTCGCCCGCGCCGCCCTCGCCCTGAAGGGGCTCGACCCGGCCGACCCCGCCCTCGACGGCGTCGACTTCGCCACCTGGCTGCGCGGCCGCGGCCAGTCGCCCCGCGCCGTGGCAGCCCTCTGGGACCTGGTCGGCATCGCCACCCTCAACGCGCGCGCCGCACACGCCTCCCTGGGCCTGGCCGCCATGGTCTTCAAGACCGGCCTGCTGTCCGAGCCGGGCGCCGCGGACATCGGCTGGTCCCAGGTGCCGCTCGGCGAACTGCACCACACCCTCGCCGGCGCGGCCCTGGACAGGGCGGGCGTACGGACCGAGCTGCGCGCCCGCGCCGCCGCCGTCATCCGCACCCCCGAGGGCAGTTGGAACGTCGACGTGGAAAAGGGGCCCCGCAGCGGCGAACGGCTGGCCGCCGACGCGGTCGTCCTCGCCGTACCGCAGCGTGAGGCCCACGACCTGCTGCCCGACGGAGCCCTCGACGACCCCGGGCGGCTGCTGCGCATCGGCACCGCTCCGATCCTCAACGTCCACATCGTCTACGACCGACCCGTGCTGCGCCGACCCTTCTTCGCCGCGCTGGGCACCCCCGTCCAGTGGGTCTTCGACCGTACTGAGCCCTCCGGACTCACCGACGGCGGCCAGTACCTGGCCCTCTCCCAGTCCGCCGCGCACGAGGAGATCGACGAGCCCGTCGCCGTGCTGCGGGAGCGCTATCTTCATGAGGTGGAGCGGCTGCTGCCCGCCGCACGCGGAGCGAAGGTGCGCGACTTCTTCGTCACCCGGGAGCGGACAGCGACCTTCGCCCCGGCACCGGGCGTCGGACGGCTCCGCCCAGGGGCCCGTACCCGCGCCCCCGGCCTGTATCTGGCGGGAGCGTGGACCGACACAGGCTGGCCCGCGACCATGGAGGGTGCCGTGCGCAGCGGTATCGAAGCCGCCACGGCCGCCTTGGCCGGACTTGGCCGCCCGCACCACAACCTGCCCCCTGCCTTCGGGCGAGGGCAGGACCGATATGCGGCTCTGCCGCGTGGCCGGCAGGAGGCGGCATGAGCACGACGCGTACAGCAGGACACAGAGGAGAGACCGTGACTTCGGCGAACCCGGCTATCGACCCCGCGGACGTCGCCGCGCTGCTCGAGCGCGGACGGACGCTCGCCACGCCGGTGCTTCGCGCCGCCGTGGACCGGCTGGCGCCGCCGATGGACACCGTGGCCGCGTACCACTTCGGGTGGATCGACGCCGATGGCCGGCCGTCGGCCGGCGACAGCGGCAAGGCCGTACGGCCCGCGCTCGCCCTGCTGTCCGCCGAGGCCGCGGGTGCCGCCCCGGAGACCGGCATCCCCGGAGCCGTCGCCGTCGAGCTGGTGCACAACTTCTCGCTGCTGCACGACGACCTGATGGACGGCGACGAGCAGCGCCGCCACCGGGACACCGTGTGGAAGGTGCACGGCCCCGCCCAGGCGATTCTGGTCGGTGACGCGCTCTTCGCCCTCGCCAACGAGATCCTGCTGGAGCTCGGCACCGTCGAGGCGGCGCGTGCGACCCGCCGGCTCACCATCGCCACCCGCAAGCTGATCGACGGCCAGGCGCAGGACATCTCCTACGAGCACCGTGAGCGGGTCTCCGTCGAGGAGTGCCTGGAGATGGAGGGCAACAAGACCGGCGCGCTGCTGGCCTGCGCCGTCTCCATCGGGGCGGTCCTCGGCGGCGCGGACGACCTGATGGCCGACGCCCTGGAGGCGTACGGGTACCACCTGGGCTTGGCCTTCCAGGCCATCGACGACCTGCTCGGCATCTGGGGCGACCCGGAGGCCACCGGCAAGCGCACCTGGAGCGACCTGCGCCAGCGCAAGAAGTCCCTGCCGGTCGTCGCCGCCCTCGCCGCGGGCGGCCCGGCCTCCGAGCAACTGGGCGAACTCCTCGCCGCCGACGCCAAGAACCCCGACCTGGAGAACTTCGACGAGGAGGCGTTCGCCAACCGGGCGGCGCTGATCGAGGAGGCCGGCGGCCGGGACTGGACCTCGCAGGAGGCCCGGCGTCAGCACACCACCGCGGTCGCGGCGCTGGACCGCGTGGAAATGCCCGCCCGCGTCCGGGCCCAGCTCGTCGCGCTCGCCGACTTCGTGGTCGTACGCACCCGATGATCCGCACCCTCATATAGCTCGCGGTCGCCGGCCGGCACCACTTCTGGTGCCGGCCGACGGCGAACCCCAGCACAGCAGATGACGCACTGCACGAAGGGGAAGCCATGACAGCGACGACCGACGGCGGCGCCGGGGCCGTACCGTCCCGCGTACCCGCGGACCAGGAGCAACAACCCGAGCAGGCCCGGCAGTCCACAGGGACCCGGGCCCTCGCCGAAGCGGCGGCTGCCCGCTCGGTGGCGCATCTCCTGCGGCAGCAGGACGCCGGAGGCTGGTGGAAGGGCGACCTCGAGACCAATGTGACCATGGACGTCGAGGACCTGATGCTCCGCCAGTTCCTCGGCATCCGCGACGAGAAGACCACCGAGGCCGCCGCCCGCTGGATCCGCTCCCAGCAGCACGAGGACGGTACGTGGGGGACCTTCTACGGCGGTCCGGGCGAGCTGTCCACCACCGTCGAGGCGTACGTCGCGCTGCGGCTCGCCGGAGACGCACCCGATGCGCCGCACATGGCCGCCGCCTCGGCGTGGTTGCGGGGGCACGGCGGAATCGCCGCCTCCCGCGTGTTCACCCGGATCTGGCTCGCGCTGTTCGGCTGGTGGAAGTGGGAGGACCTGCCCGAGCTGCCGCCCGAGCTGATCTACCTGCCGCCGTGGTTCCCGCTCAATATCCACGACTTCGGCTGCTGGGCCCGGCAGACCCTCGTGCCGCTCACCATCGTCTCCGCCAAGCGGCCCGTACGGCCCGCGCCGTTCCCCCTCGACGAGCTTCATACCAACCCGGCCCAGCCCAACCCGCCGCGCCCCAAGCCGCCCGCCACCAGCTGGGACGGCGTCTTCCAGCGGCTGGACCAAGCCGTCCGCGCCTACCGGAAGGTCGCCGTCCGGCCGCTGCGCCGTGCGGCCCTGGGCGCCTGCGCCCGCTGGATCATCGAGCGGCAGGAGAACGACGGCTGCTGGGGCGGCATCCAGCCCCCGGCCGTCTACTCCGTGATCGCCCTGCACCTGCTCGGCTACGACCTGGCCCACCCGGTGCTGCGCGCCGGGCTGGAGTCCCTGGACCGCTTCGCGGTGTGGCACGAGGACGGCAGCCGCATGATCGAGGCCTGCCAGTCCCCGGTGTGGGACACCTGCCTCGCCACGATCGCCCTCGCCGACGCCGGTCTGCCCGCCGACCATCCGGCGCTGGTCAAGGCCGCCGACTGGATGCTCGGCGAGCAGATCGTGCGGCCCGGGGACTGGTCCGTACGGCGGCCCGGACTGCTCCCCGGCGGCTGGGCGTTCGAGTTCGACAACGACAACTACCCCGACATCGACGACACCGCCGAGGTCGTCCTCGCGCTGCGCCGCGTACGGCACCGGGACCCCGGGAGGGTCGAGGCGGCCGTGCGGCGCGCGGTGCGCTGGACCGTGGGCATGCAGTCCAAGGACGGCGGCTGGGCGGCCTTCGACGCCGACAACACCAGCCTCTTCCCGGGCCGGCTGCCGTTCTGCGACTTCGGGGAGGTCATCGACCCGCCGTCGGCCGATGTCACCGCGCACGTGGTGGAGATGCTGGCCGCCGAGGGCCTGGCGGACCACCCGCGGGCCCGGCGCGGCGTGATCTGGCTGCTCGGCCACCAGGAGGCGAACGGCTCCTGGTTCGGCCGCTGGGGCACCAACTACGTCTACGGCACCGGCTCCGTCGTCCCCGCCCTCGTCGCCGCGGGCCTCCCCGCCTCGCACCCGGCGATCCGGCGCGCCGTCGGCTGGCTGGAGCGGGTGCAGAACGGTGACGGCGGCTGGGGCGAGGACCAGCGCTCCTACCGCGACCCCGCGCGGTGGGCGGGCCGGGGCGCATCCACCGCCTCGCAGACCGCGTGGGCGCTGCTCGCCCTGCTGGCGGCGGGCGAGCGGGAGAGCAAGGCCGTACAGCGCGGCGTGACCTGGCTCGCGGACACCCAGCGGGAGGACGGCTCCTGGGACGAGCCGTACTTCACCGGCACCGGCTTCCCCTGGGACTTCTCGATCAACTACCACCTCTACCGGCAGGTCTTCCCGCTCACCGCTCTGGGCCGGTACCTGCACGGAGAACGTCTCCGGACCGCATCGCAGGGTGCCTGATGGCACCGGCCCCCGGCAGCGGCCCGCTGCTGATCGCCTGCGCGCTGGGCATCGAACACCTCGCCCTGCGCAAGGCGGGAGGCCGCGGTGCCGCAGTGCGGTCCCCGCACGCCGGCGGGCCGGTGACCGTCCTGCGCACGGGGATGGGCCCGCGGGCCGCGGAGCGCGCCGTCACCCGCACGCTCCAGGGCGATCCGGCGGCGCGCGACGCCGCCGTGATCGCCGCCGGCTTCTGTGCGGGCCTTGAGCCCGGGATGCACCCCGGGGACCTGATCGTCGCCGACGAGACCCGCGACGCCTACGGATGCGTCGCCTGCACCGGAACGGAGGTGCTGACGACAGCGCTGGCCGGGCTCGTACGGGCCACGCCGGGGCGCACCGTCCACACCGGCCCGCTGACCGGCTCCGACCATGTGGTGCGGGGCGCGGAGCGGGCGGAGCTGCGTGCCACCGGCGCGATCGCGGTGGACATGGAATCGGCCGCCACGCTGCGGAGCGCCGTCCGGCTCGGGCCGCGCCCGGTTGCGGCCGTCCGGGTGGTCGTGGACGCTCCTGAGCATGAGCTCGTCCGTATCGGGACACTGCGCGGTGGAATATCGGCTTTCCGCGTACTGCGTGCCGTCCTTCCGGCTTTCTACGAATGGCACCGTTCCTTGCTGCACCTCAGGAGGTGAGCTCCATGGCCATGCCGCTGCGTCAGACCATCCGCGTCGGAACGTATCTCCTTGAACAGAAGCTTCGGCGGCGGGAGAAGTTTCCGCTGATCGTCGAACTCGAACCCCTCTACGCCTGCAACCTGAAATGTGAGGGCTGCGGAAAGATCCAGCATCCGGCCGGGGTGCTCAAGCAGCGCATGCCCGTGGCCCAGGCCGTCGGCGCGGTGCTGGAGTCCGGCGCCCCGATGGTCTCCATCGCGGGCGGCGAGCCCCTGATGCACCCGCACATCGAGGACATCGTCCGGCTCCTGGTGTCGCGGCGTAAGTACGTCTTCCTGTGCACCAACGCACTGCTGCTCCGTAAGAAGATCGACAAGTTCCGGCCGTCCGCCTACTTCGCGTTCGCGGTGCATATCGACGGGCTGCGCGAGCGGCATGACGAATCGGTGGCCAAGGAGGGCGTGTTCGACGAGGCGGTGGCGGCCATCAGGGAAGCCAAGCGGCGCGGCTTCCGGGTCACCACCAACTCCACCTTCTTCAACACCGACACCCCGAAGACCGTTGTGGAGGTGCTCAACTACCTCAACGACGACCTGCGGGTCGACCAGATGATGATCTCGCCTGCCTACGCCTACGAAAAGGCGCCTGACCAGGAGCACTTCCTTGGCGTCCAGCAGACCCGGGAGCTGTTCCGCCAGGCCTTCGCGGACGGCAACCGGCGGCGCTGGCGCCTGAACCACAGCCCCCTCTTCCTGGACTTCCTGGAGGGGAAGGTGGACTTCCCCTGCACGGCCTGGGCCATCCCCAACTACTCCCTCTTCGGGTGGCAGCGCCCCTGCTACCTGATGAACGACGGATATGTGCCCACCTACCGGGAGCTGATCGAGGAGACCGACTGGAAGGCGTACGGCCGGGGCAAGGACCCGCGCTGCGCCAACTGCATGGCGCACTGCGGCTACGAGCCGACCGCCGTACTCGCGACCATGAGCTCCCTCAAGGAGTCGCTGCGGGCCGCCCGCGACACCATCAGCGGAAACGCTGGGTGAACCCGCGCCGCAAGGAGACCCGAGGCATGACATCCGCCGGAACCGCCGCCGGGACATCGGCGGCGCCCAAGGGCTTCGACCTCGCGACGCTGCTGGCCGAGCGCGGTGCGGAGCGCTACGACCTGCACGCCCGGTACCTCAACCCCCAGCTGCCGCGCATGCTGCACACCATCGGCTTCGACAAGGTCTACGTGCGGGCCGAGGGCGCCTACTTCTGGGACGCGGAGGGGCGGGACTACCTCGACATGCTCGCCGGCTTCGGCGTGATGGGGCTGGGCCGGCACCACCCGGTCGTACGCAAGGCCCTGCACGACGTCCTCGACGCCCAGCTCGCCGACCTCACCCGCTTCGACTGCCAGCCGCTGCCCGGTCTCCTCGCCGAGCGGCTGCTGTCCCACGCCCCGCACCTGGACCGGGTCTTCTTCGGCAACAGCGGTACGGAGGCGGTGGAGACCGCGCTGAAGTTCGCCCGCCGCGCCACCGGCAAGCCGCGGATCGTCTACTGCACCCACGCCTTCCACGGGCTGACCACCGGCGCGCTGTCCGTCAACGGCGAGACCGGCTTCCGGGACGGGTTCGGACCTCTGCTGCCCGACACCCCGATCGAACTGGGCGATCTTGCGGCGCTGGAGCGCGAGGTGCGGCGCGGGGACGTGGCGGCGCTGGTCGTCGAGGCGGTCCAGGGCAAGGGGGTGTACACGGCCCCGCCCGGTTTCCTGCTCGCCGCGCAGGAGCTGCTGCACCGCCACAAGGCGCTGCTCATCGCCGACGAGGTGCAGACCGGCCTCGGCCGCACCGGTGACTTCTTCGCCTACCAGCACGAGGACGGCGTCGAACCGGACCTGGTGTGCGTGGCCAAGGCGCTGTCCGGCGGCTATGTGCCGGTCGGCGCGACCCTCGGCAAGGAGTGGATCTTCCGGCGGGTGTACTCCTCGATGGACCGGGTGCTCGTCCACTCCGCCAGCTTCGGCAACAACGCACAGGCCATGGCGGCCGGGCTGGCCACCCTGGCGGCGATGGAGAACGAGGAGATCGTCGCGAACGCCCGGCGGACGGGCGAGCTGCTGCGCACCCGGCTCGCCGCGCTCGTCGACCGCTATGAGCTGCTGTACGACGTACGCGGCCGCGGGCTGATGATCGGCATCGAGTTCGGCAGGCCGAAGTCGATGGGGCTGCGCAGCCGCTGGGCGATGCTGCAGGCCGCCCGCAAGGGTCTGTTCGCGCAGATGGTGGTCGTGCCGCTGCTGCAACGGCACCGGATCCTCACCCAGGTCTCGGGGGACCGCCTGGAGGTGATCAAGCTGATCCCGCCACTGATCATTGGCGAGCGGGAAGTGAACCGCTTCGTTGACGCGTTTACCAACGTGATGGACGACGCCCACAGCGGCGGCGGTCTGATCTGGGACTTTGGCCGCACGCTCGTCCGGCAGGCCATCGCCCAGCGCTGATCTTTTTGCCCAGCGCTGATCTTTTGCCTGTTGGGTAAGAAACTTGCCTCAGAGGCGAAGGTCTGGCTCAATCGAACTCATGAGCCCTGACCTTTCGCCTGCGGCCGAGCCGTCCGAGGTGCTGCCGCTCGCGGTCGCGCCCCGGCTGCGCGATCTGCGACGGCGCAGAGGCCTCACGCTCGAGGCCGCCGCCCGCCGTGTGGGCCTGTCGCCCGCACACCTCTCGCGCCTGGAGACCGGCCGTCGGCAGCCCTCGCTGCCGATGCTGCTGGCGCTGGCTCGTACCTACGGTACGACGGTCTCGGACGTGCTCGGCGAGACCCCCGCGGTGCAGGAGCCGATCGTGCGGGCCGACCGCATGGAGGCGGTCGAGTCCGAGGGCTGGACGTACTGGCGGGCGGGCAACCCGGGCCGGGCCATGCAGGCGCTGCGCGTGCATGTGCCGCAGGGCGCACAGCGGGAGCTGGTACGGGTGCACCCCGGTGAGGAGTGGATCTACGTACTGCAGGGCAAGTTGAGCCTCACGCTTGGGGACACCGAGGACATCCTGCTCCCCGGCGACTCCGCGCACTTCGATTCGCTCACGCCGCACCGGATCGCCGCCGCATCGCCCGGCGGGGCGGATCTGCTTTTCGTTCACACGCTGCTGCAGAGCGCGCCCGCCGAGCTGTGCCTCGGCGGCGGAAGCCACAGGAAGGACTGAACATGCCGAAGGATGTCACGGGGGCGGAACGCGGGGAGGGGCGCTTCCCGCGCGGGCTGGTGCTCCGACTTGTCGCCTACCTGGTGTTGGGCCACCTCTTCGCGGCATTCCTGTACCTGCTCTTCTACCTGGGCTCCCACCGCTAGTGCCGCGTCAGCCAGGGG
>NZ_JBUEGC010000063.1:0-31335 GCF_054963655.1 Streptomyces sp. HSS9-12
TGGTGGCCCAGCCGCCCGACAACCGGCCGGCTGGGCCACCAGCCGGCCGTCGCTCTGCGCATCACAGCCCTCCGGCCGGCGTGGTCGCGCGCGACGGCGCAGCCCGTACGTACCTCTCAGGGCCAGGCCTCGTACGTCTCAGGCCCAGTCGGCCGCGCTGTCCAGATGTGGCAGAAAGTGATCGAGGCGCTCCCGCTTGGTCCGCAGGTAGGAAAGGTTCTCCTCGCACGGCGGTATCAGCAGCGGAACCTGCTCGGTCACCTTGATGCCGTGTTGCAGCAGCGCCTCGCGCTTGCGCGGGTTGTTGGAGAGGAGCCGTACGGACTGCACTCCGAGGTCGTGCAGGATCTTCGCCGCCACCTGGTAGTCGCGGGCGTCGACCGGAAGCCCGAGGGCGAGATTCGCCTCGACCGTGTCCAGTCCCTCGGCCTGGAGCTTCATCGCCTGCAACTTGGCCAACAGGCCGATACCGCGCCCCTCATGACCCTGTAGATAGATGAGAATGCCCCGCCCTTCCCGCACAATGGTGCGCAGCGTCGCCGACAGCTGCTCGCCGCACTCGCAATGTTTGGATCCGAAGGCGTCTCCGGTCAGGCACTCGGAGTGCAGCCGGGTAAGCACTTCCTCACCCTCGATATCCCCGTAGACCAGCGCTATTTGCTCATCCCCGCGATTGCGGTCCAGGTAGCCAAAAGCGAGAAAATCGCCGTGCACGGTCGACAGCCTGACATTCACCACTCGTTCGACAGCGGCAGGAAGAACACTGCTGCCGCACGCGCCACTACTTTCTGTCATGTCCTAATCCTATCCGGATAACCTGCGGTGAGGTACGGGAAAACGGCGAAGAAACCTCAACTGGCTCGTCGGTTGCTCGTGTTCGACCAGCGGATGCGCCATTGCCGCGTATCCTGCTCTTCCGGGCGGGCACGAACCTCCGTCTGCGGGCCCCGCATTCGGGGTCGCGCGGCGGCCGGATGCCGCGGAATGAAGAGCGAAAACGAAAGTCGGGCGAACATGAGCGCTTCGGGAACGCGACGGGCGGCCTCCGGCCTGTTGCCGCTGGACACCACGGAGGACGTGCGGGCCGGGCGAGCCGAGGTCGCCGTCCTTCCCATCGGCAGCTTCGAGCAACACGGCGCTTTTCTCCCACTGGTGACCGATACGGTCATCGCCTGCACCATCGCCCGGGAGGTCGCCGCCGCGTACCCGGTGCTCCACCTCCCTCCGGTAACGGTTTCCTGCTCGCACGAACACGCGGCGTGGCCGGGAACCGTCAGTATTTCCGCCGCGACCCTCTATGCAGTGGTGCGGGACATCGCCGACTCGCTCCGCCGGTCCGGTATCGGCGCTCTGATTCTGGTGAACGGGCACGGCGGAAACTACGTACTGCGCAACGTGGTTCAGGAATCCGCCGGCAGCGGTACGCGTATGGCGATTTTCCCGGGCTCGGCGGACTGGGATGCGGCACGGGCAAGGGCCGGTGTGCAGACCCCGTCGCACAGCGATATGCATGCGGGTGAACTCGAGACATCCATCCTGCTGCATGCCCATCCAGAACTCGTCCGCCCCGGTTATGAAACCGCCGATTGCCTCGCTGACGACCGCAAGCATCTGCTCACCCTCGGTATGCCGGCCTACACGGAGTCCGGTGTCATCGGACGCCCGTCAATGGCGTCCGCGGATAAGGGAAAAGAGCTGCTGGCCGGACTTGTCGATTCCTTCGGTGAGTACCTTTCCCTTCTCGCCCCCGCAACGGCCCTGACCCGACCGACCGACTCCGCCGACCCCCGGCAGCCGGTCCGTACCCCGGAGGAGACGCGATGACCGGTCGCACCGCCCAGCACCTCGGCGGCATACTGGATACGGAAGAGGCCTGGCAGCGCCTGCGCGGCATCAGGTCCGAAGCCGACGCCGAGATCGCCGGACTGGTCCAGGGAGCGGACGGCAACCGGCGCTGGGCGCAGGGCGCTTCGCCCGAGGCCGAGCAGCTCACCGACCGCTATCTGCCGCTGTGCCTGGCGGGTCCGCGCTTCACCATCGCGCAGCTCGGGCAGAGCCTCGACGGCTTCATCGCGACCCGTACCGGCGACGCCGACTACGTCACCGGCGAGGAGGACCGCCGTCATCTGCACCGCCTCCGTGCGCTCGCCGACGCCGTGGTCATAGGGGCCGGCACCGCCATCGCGGATGATCCCCAACTGACCGTGCGCGCCTGCGCGGGAGCCAACCCGGTGCGCGTCATCCTCGATCCGCACGGCCGGGTACCACTGCAGCGCCGGGTGTTCACGGATGGCTCAGCCCCCACTCTGTGGGTGGTGAGCGCCGGCTCCGACCGCGAGCAGGCCGTTCCCGACGGCGTCGAGCTCCTGATCCTGCCGGACAGGGATGCGTTCGCCCCCCGGCGCCTGGTGCGGACGCTCGCGCGGCGCGGCCTGAGCCGGGTGCTGATCGAGGGCGGCGGCGTCACCGTCTCCCGCTTCATGCACGAGCGGGCACTGCACCGGCTCTATGTCACCGTGGCGCCGGTCCTGCTCGGCGACGGCGTTCCCGGGCTTCGCTTCGCCGGTACGCCGGTGATGCGGGACGCGCTTCGTCCCCCGGTGCGACGTGCCGCCCTCGGCGAGGACACGCTCTTCGAAATCGACCTGCGGACGCGGCAGCTCAGCGAACCACTGGCCGACGAGCACGCCGATACCGGGCAGGCTCGTGACGAAGGTGAGTACTCCGTACACCACGGCGACGGTCAGCCCTTGGGTCGCGCCTAGGCCCGCCGCGCCGAAGGCCCAGGCGGTGACACCCTCCCTGGGCCCCCAGCCGCCGATGTTCAGCGGCACCGCCATGGCGAGCAGCGCCAGCACCATCAGCGGCAGCAACTCGGCCGGCGACGCCGCTGAACCCGCGGCCCGGGCGGCGAGGAGGAACATGCCGAGATGCCCCGCCAGCACCACGACGGAGGAGAAGACCACCCCGGGCCAGCTCCGGCGGCCGAACAGTCCACGGCGCGCTTCTGCCAGCGCCGCGGCAACGGCACACTGCCATCGCGACGTAAACCAGCCGCGAAGCCCGACGACGACGGCCGCGATCCCCAGCCCGCACACCAGGGCGAGGACCGCCGCGGCGCCCGGCGTCATGGCAAGGCGGTGGGCGAGCGGGCGGGTCGCCGCCAGGGCCAGCGAGGGCTGAGTGAGCAGCACCGATACGCCGACCGCTACCAGCACCACCTGCCCGGCGGCCCGTTCCAGGACGACCGCGCGGGCGCTCCGGCCGATGTCACCGGCGGACCGTCCGTGGCGTACCGCACGGTGCACATCGCCCAGGACGCCGCCGGGCAGCGCCGCGTTGATGAACAGGGCGCGGTAGTAGTCGGCCACGGCCCTGCCCAGCGGCAGCCGGATGTTCATGCCCTGGGCCACCAGGCGCCAACGCCAGGCGCTGAAGACGGTGGTGACCAGGCCGAGGCCGAGGGCGGCCAGGAGCGTGGGGCCGTCGATGCTGCGCAGCCCGTCCAGGAAGGCGCCGCTGCCCAGCCGCCACAGCAGCACGGCGAGGATCCCCGCCCCGGCCAGCGTGCCGAGGCGGGCGCGGACCGCTCGCACGATCACGACGTCCCTCCCGTCTGCCGGGGCAGCGCCAGCAGATCGCTGTGATACACCACCACCCGCAACTCACCCGCCGCGCACGCCGCCAGACGGCGCTGCAGATACGCCTCGGCGCGCGGCGCGAGATCCGGCTGCTGCTCACAGGCCGCGCCGACCCAGCCGCGCAGCCACTGTGCCGTCAGCGCGGACCGTTCGGCGCCGAGCCGCCACGGGCTGGCGTGCACGCGTACCGCCACGTCCCGCTGGGCGAAGGCTTCGCATGCCGCCGGGACGGCATCAGGCCCGAGCAGGTCGGTGCGGCGCTGGTGGGCGTTGAACGCGGCGACGATCTCCGCATCCAGCGGGTCAGTCGGCGTGAGCTCGACCCACCCCACCACCGAGAGCGCCAGCAGCGCCGGACATCCGGCCCCGGCGCAGGCCGCGGCAAGCCCCTCAATCTCCTCCCGGGTGAGCACATCCAGCAGAGCGGAGGCCGTCACCAGCGAGGTACCGGCAAGGTCGGCCGCGGTCAGGCGGCCGATGTCACCACGCTCCGTCGCGACCGTGACGCGGCTGCCGTCCGCGGCCATACGGGGTGTGTGCTCGGCGGCCAAGCCCAGCAGATCGGGATCGTGATCGTGCAGGATCCAGTGCTGGGGGCCGCCCAGCCGGGGGGCGAGCCAGCGTCCCATGGAGCCGGTGCCGCAGCCCAGATCGCGGATCACCACTCCAGTGGCCGACTGTGGCCGGTCCGCCAGGTAACGGCGCAGCGGTTCCAGGAGTTCGGGTGCGCGGGCGGCCGCGTCCGCCCCCTCTCGCAGCTCCAGCCACTCCGAGCTGTAGCGAGGCGCATTCATCGTGGTCAAGCAGTCCTCCAGGGTTCCCGGCGGAGTTGTTCCAGCAGACCGGCGAGGCTTTGCGATGTCGTCTCCCAGCCGTCCAGCGTGGCGCGCCGCCCGCGTGCGGCTGCCGTCAGCCGGCGTCGCAGGTCGGGCTCGCTGAGCCAGCGGCGCAGGGCGGCCGCGAGAGCCGCCGAGTCTTCTGGTGGTACGAGGCTGCCCGGCACGCTGCCGTCGGGTGCGCGCCCGAGCGCTTCCGGGACTCCGCCCACGGCTGTCGCCAGCACGGGAATGCCGCGCGCGAGCGCCTCGGTGATGGCCATGCCGTATGTCTCGGCATGGGAGGTGAGCACCATGAGGTCGGCGGCGGCGTAGCTCGCGTCCAGCACCGCCCCGGTCTGCGGGCCGACGAGACGTATCCGGTCGCCGAGGCCGAACTTGTCGATCAGCTCCCGGACCCGGGAGACGTAGCCGGGGTCCTGGCTCAGTCCGCCGACGAGATCGCAGCTCCAGGGCAGGCCGGTGACCTCCGCGAGAGCCTCCACCAGATGGTGCTGTCCCTTGCGTGGGGTTATCGCCGCCACGCACAGCAGCCGTGAGCCGCCGTCGGTGCCGGAGGCCAGCGGAGCGATGTCCGCGCCCGGGGCGGCGATTTGGAGCTGGCCGGGGTCGAGCCCGTGGTGGGCCACGAGCCGGTAGGCGGCCCAGCGGCTGGTCGCCACGACCGCCGACACGGCGCGCAGGGCCCTTCGCTCCCTGGCGTCCAGGTCCGCGGCCTCAGCGGGGTCGAGCCCGGTCTCATCGGCGAGCGGCAGGTGCACCAGGACGGCCAGGCGCAGCCGTTCGGCCTCCGGAACGACGATGTCGGGTACCCCACAGGCGACCAGTCCGTCGAGCAGGAGCATCGTGCCGTCCGCCGCCTCCGCGAGTATCCGCGCCAGTTCCGCACGGGCGGCGGCCGCGGGCTGTGGCCAGCTACCCGCGATGGCGTGCTCGTGGACCTCCCAGCCGAGCCCGGGCAGGTCCTGGCACACCCGTCGGTCGTAGGTGTTGCCGCCACTGGGCGCGGCCGGATCGTGCACGCCGCCCGGCATGACGAAGTGCAGCGAGCGTACGGACGTAGTTGCAGCGTCGACGGCGGCGTTCACAGGGTGCGCTCGTAACTCGCCCAGGCGATATGCGACTCGTGCAGGGTGACGGTGATGCCCGCCAGGCCGCGGGCACCCTCGCCCAGCGCCCCCGCGTGCACTCGGTCGGCGAGGCGGTCGGCGATGACCCGGGCCAGGAATTCGGTCGTGGTGTTGGTGCCGGCGAAGGCGGGTTCGTCATCGAGATTGCGATAGGTGAGTTCGCCCACCACACCGCTGAGTTCCCGGCCGGCCAGGCCGATGTCGACGACGATGTTGTCGGCGTCCAGCTCCGCGCGGCGGAAGGTGGCGTCCACGGTGAACGTAGCTCCGTGCAGGCGCTGCGCGGGACCGAAGACCTCTCCGCGGAAGCTGTGAGCGATCATGATGTGATCGCGGACGGTGATGCTGTACAACGACGACCCTCCGGCTGCGACACGTGTCATCCCCCCTGCTGGGGCATGACAGGGAATACGGCCGGGCCATTCTCCTTGTTCAGGCCGAATCCGCAGCAGGTTCGTACAGCACGCGGTGGCACAGCCCCGGGAGCCCGCCGGCGGCGAGGGCGGGCAACACCTTCGGCAGCTCCTCGAAGGCGCACTCGCCGGTGATCAGCGCGTCGAAAGCGGGATCGGAGAGCAGGTCGAGCGAGATCGCGAGCCGGTCGCCGAAGGTCCGCCGGGAGCTCCGGGCGGGGGAGACCGTGCCCACCTGGCTGCTGCGTACGGTCAGGCGGCGGGAGTGGAAGGCCTCACCCAGCGGCAGGCTGACCCGCCGGTCGCCGTACCAGCTCAGTTCGATGACCGTGCCCTCCGGGGCGAGGAGTTCCAGTGAGCGCGCGAGGCCGGCCTCGGTGGCGCTGGCATGGACGACCAGGTCACAGTCGCCCGCGGCCTCCTCGGGGAGCGCGAAGTCGACGCCGAGCGCCCTGGCGATATCAGCGCGCGCGGGGTCCGCGTCCACCAGCTGGGCGCGGACGGCGGGGTATCGGGCGAGGAGGGCGGCGACGCACGCGCCGACCATGCCGGCTCCGACCACGGCGATCCGGTCGCCGATCATCGGCGCGGCGTCCCACAGGGCGTTCACCGCGGTCTCCACCGTCCCGGCCAGTATGGCCCGCTGGGCCGGAACGGTGTCCGGCACCGGGGTCACCGCACTCGCTGGTACGACGTACCGGGTCTGGTGCGGGTAGAGGCAGAAGACCGTACGGCCCAGCAGGGAGGCCGGTCCCTCTTCGACGAGGCCGACGTTGAGATAGCCGTACTTGACCGGCCCCGGGAACTCACCGTCCTGGAACGGCGCCCGCATGGCGGCGCATTGGCTCTCCGGTACGCCACCGCGGAAGACCAGGGCCTCGGTTCCACGGCTCACACCGGAACACAGCGTTCGCACCAGAACCTCGTCGGCGGCTGGTTCCGCCAGGGGGACGTCCCGTATCTCGCCATGGCCGGGGGAGCGGACCCAGAAGGCTCGGGCTGCGCGCTTCATCGGCGTCCTCCTGAACATTCGGCCGAAGATTCACGTTTGGTAATCATGAGGCTGCGAGCAAGGTACGCGGCCCTGATCGACTCCGCCACACAGCCAAGGGGTGCACGGTGGTTCTGCACGGCATGTACGGCACCAGGCCGCTTGGGCGGGAGCCTGCCGCCGGAATGGGCGCGCAGATACTCCTGCTGGTCCTTCTGGGAGCGGCAGTCGGGCTTGGGCCCGCGGGATGGCTGACGGGCCTGGCGTTCGCGGTCGCCACGTGCATCGGCCTCACGCGAGCCCTGCACCGGTCGCGGCTCCAGCTCTTCGGACCGGCCAACCGCGTCACGCTTGCGCGGGCGACGCTCGTCGGGGGTGTGACCGCGCTGATCGCGGATTCCTTCGAGAGCCCGCCGCCGGTCACGGTCCTGGCCGCCCTCACCACGGTGGCGTTGATCCTCGACGCGGTCGACGGCCAAGTCGCCCGGCGTACAGGGACGGCGTCCTCCTTGGGAGCGCGCTTCGACATGGAGGTCGACGCCTTCCTGATCCTGGTGCTGAGCATCTACGTCGCCACGTCGCTGGGCGCGTGGGTGCTGTTGATCGGCGTCATGCGGTACGCCTTCGTCGCGGCGGCCTGGGTACTGCCGTGGCTGCGCGCGCCGCTGCCTCCGAGCATGGCCCGCAAGACGGTGGCCGCGCTGCAAGGGATCGCCCTGCTCGTGGTCGGCGCCGAGATCCTCCCGCCGTTGGTGTCTTTCGCGACGGTGCTCGTGGCGTTGGCGCTCCTCGTCTGGTCGTTCGTACGGGACATCAGGTGGCTGTGGGTGGTTCGGGATCGGGAATCCGTCTCAGCTGCGGCGTGAGGTCCGGCGTATCTGTCCATCGGCGGTCAGCTGAAGTTCTCCTCCGGGACGGCGTCGTCCTACCCCGTGCTGTGGTAGGTCAGGGGCTGCGGATTTCGGCCGGGTCGCCGGTCTCCGCGGTCCGTGGTGCTGAGCGGCCGTCCCTCAAGGTCGTGGCCCGGGCGGGCGGTGGTCATGGCCCGGCTGGTCCATGATCCAAGCTGTCCCGTTCTCCGCTTGCGGGGTTTATCAGAGTGACGCAGGTGGCGGCGAGAGCGCCCACGGACAGTCGTCGACCCGGCCGGCATTCGCCGGCCGGGTCTCGGATTATTTGATCAGCGCTTGAAGGCGTTCTTGATGTTCTGCACGGCCTGCTTGAGCCCGCCCTTGGCCTGCTCACCCTTACCCTCGGCCTGCAGGTACCGGTCACCAGTGGCTTTTCCGGTGTCCTTCTTCGCCTTCCCCCTGATCCTCTTCGCGGCATTTTCGATCTTCTTGCCGGCATCCATAGCCAGATCCTTTCCGGCGTTTCCTGCGGGTCCCGCAGGGCCTCCGCTCCACAGGTGCCCGTACCTCTGTGTTCAAACCTGTGAGAGCCGAGTAGCGAGAATTGTGGCCGCCTCCTTGAGCACTACCGGCAGCCCACGAGGTCGAAGAGCGACGGCGGCCAGCGTCGCCCGCGCCGGGCATGCGCCACGGACTCCCTCAGAAGACAGCAGCAGCGCGAGTTCGCGCGCCACGCGTCCACGGTGGTCGAGCTGCCGACGTGCCATCACCCGTTCCTGTCGCGCCCGGAGCTGCTGGCTCAGGTGATCGGATCGCTGACCGTCTGACAGCGGGCGTACGGCCGGACATCGACTATCCGCGCGTGCGCGGGGCCGTTCGGTAGTGCGGGGCGGTACCTGGCGCGGTAACGAGGCCGCCCCGGCTGGACGGTACGTACCAGCCGGGGCGGAACAGTCGCGGACGGTGCACGGTCGCCCGCGCGGCGAAAGCCCTCATGCGGCGAGCCATCCCCGCACGGGCGATGAGCGACCGGTCCCAGTTCGCGTCAGCCCAGGGTCGAGAGAGCCTGGTTGAAGGTCGCCGACGGACGCATGACCGCCGAGGCCTTCGTGACGTCGGGCTTGTAGTAGCCGCCGATGTCGGCCGGCGAGCCCTGCACCGCGATCAGTTCGTCGACGATGGTCTGCTCCTGCTCCGTCAGCGTCTGAGCCAGGCCGGCGAACGCCTTGGCGAGCTCCGGGTCGTCCGTCTGCTTCGCGAGCTCCTGCGCCCAGTACAGCGCCAGGTAGAAGTGGCTGCCGCGGTTGTCGATGCCACCGAGACGGCGGCTCGGCGACTTGTTCTCGTTGAGGAACGTGGCGGTCGCGCGGTCGAGGGTGTCGGCGAGCACCTGAGCCCGCGCGTTGCCCGTCCTCTGCGCGAGGTGCTCGAAGCTCACCGCCAGCGCGAGGAACTCACCCAGGCTGTCCCAGCGCAGGTAGTTCTCCTTGACCAGCTGCTGAACGTGCTTGGGCGCGGATCCGCCGGCACCGGTCTCGAACAGACCGCCACCGTTCATCAGCGGGACGACCGACAGCATCTTGGCGCTCGTGCCGAGCTCCAGGATCGGGAACAGGTCGGTCAGGTAGTCACGCAGCACGTTGCCGGTGACCGAGATCGTGTTCTCGCCGCGGCGGATGCGCTCCAGGGAGAACTTGATCGCGTCGACCGGCGCCATGATCTCGATCTGCAGACCTTCGGTGTCGTGCTCGGGCAGGTACGCCTTGACCTTCTCGATCAGGTTGGCGTCGTGCGCACGACCCTCGTCGAGCCAGAACACGGCCGGGTCGCCGGTCGCACGGGCGCGGGTGACAGCGAGCTTGACCCAGTCGCGGATCGGCGCGTCCTTGGTCTGGCACATACGGAAGATGTCGCCGGCGCTCACCGTCTGCGCCAGCACGACGTTGCCGCCGCCGTCCAGGACCCGCACCGTGCCCGTGGTGGGGATCTCGAAGGTCTTGTCGTGGCTGCCGTACTCCTCGGCCTTCTGCGCCATCAGGCCGACGTTCGGCACCGAGCCCATCGTCGCCGGGTCGAAGGCGCCGTTCGCGCGGCAGTCGTCGATGACGGCCTGGTAGATGCCCGCGTAGCTGCTGTCCGGGATGACCGCGAGGGTGTCGTGCTCCTGGCCGTCCGGACCCCACATGTGGCCGGAGGTACGGATCATGGCCGGCATGGAGGCGTCGACGATGACGTCGCTCGGCACGTGCAGGTTGGTGATGCCCCGGTCGGAGTCGACCATCGCCAGGTCCGGGCCCTCGGCCAGCTCGGCCTCGAAGGACGCCTTGATCGCCGCGCCCTCGGGCAGCGACTCCAGGCCCTTGAGAATGCCGCCGAGACCGTCGTTCGGGGTCAGACCGGCCTTGGCGAGCACCTCGCCGTACTCGGCGAACGTCTTCGGGAAGAAGGCCCGTACGACGTGGCCGAAGATGATCGGGTCGGAGACCTTCATCATCGTGGCCTTCAGGTGCACCGAGAACAGCACGTCCTCGGCCTTGGCCCGGGTGACCTGCTGCCCCAGGAACTCGCGCAGCGCCGCCACGCGCATGACAGCCGCGTCCACAACCTCGCCCGCGAGCACGGGCACCGACTCGCGCAGGACGGTGGTGGTGCCGTCGTCCCCCACGAGCTCGATACGCAGCGAGCCGTCCTCGGGGATGATCACGGACTTCTCGGTGGACCGGAAGTCGTCACCGCTCATGTGCGCGACGTTCGTCTTCGAGTCCGGGGTCCATGCGCCCATCTTGTGCGGGTGCGTCTTGGCGTAGTTCTTGACCGACGCAGGGGCGCGGCGGTCGGAGTTGCCCTCGCGGAGTACCGGGTTCACGGCGCTGCCCTTGACCTTGTCGTAGCGGGCGCGGATCTCCCGCTCCTCGTCGGTCTTCGGGTCGTCCGGGTAGTCCGGCAGCGCGTAGCCCTGCTGCTGCAGCTCGGCGATCGCCGCCTTCAGCTGCGGGATCGAGGCCGAGATGTTCGGCAGCTTGATGATGTTGGCCTCGGGGGTCTTGGCCAGCCGGCCGAGCTCGGCCAGCGCGTCGTTGATGCGCTGACCCTCCTTGAGGCGCTCCGGGAAGCTGGCGATGATCCGCCCCGCCAGGGAGATGTCGCGGGTCTCCACCTTCACCCCGGCCGTCGCGGCGTACGCCTCGACCACGGGCAGGAACGAGTACGTCGCCAGGGCCGGGGCCTCGTCAGTGTGCGTATAGATGATGGTCGAGTCAGTCACCGGGTGCTCCGCTCCACGTTTGTAACATTGCTCGACATCAAGATATCTGGTGTTCGGCGCCCTATGGACAGGGCCCTGCCCCCTGACCTACGACGGAAACGCGACATTTCGAATCAGCGGGGCCTGGTGGCGGTCGCCCCGTGGGCTTCCCCCGCAGAACTGGGGCTGTGAGGGCGGTGAGCGTTGATCGATTGCGCTGGCGGCGGTCGTTGGCCAATCCCCAACTGATCGCGCTGAGTGACCTGTCCCTCACAAATCCTGCAGGCCGTTGTCGGTGGCGGCGGTGTTCCACGCAGCCGGTGCGGAGCGCGATCGGCCGCTGCACTCCACTGGGCGTTTCGTCGTAACCGCAGGTGACCGGCCTTGCCCGCACCGCGAGCGGTTCCGGCAGAGAGCCAACGGCACCCGAGGGGCGACTCAGCTCTCGTCGAGTGCCGAGAGCGCCTCTTCGAGCCAGTTCACCCAGAACGTCTCCAGTGCGATGCCACCGCGCAGCACCAGGTGCCGCAGCCGGTCCTCGGCGGTCTCGCCTTCCGGGGCGAAGTCCCGCTTTTCGATCGCCTGGTAGTCGGTGAGCTGACGCTGGTGCAGGGCAAGATGCCGCCGGAGCTCGGCGTCCAGCCCCTCCGTACCGATGACGGCCGCCGCACGCATACGCACCAGCAGGGCGTCGCGGATGGGCTTGGGGTCCTGCCCGGCGGCGGCCCAGGCGGCCAGTTCCGCGCGGCCCGCGGGCAGGACCTCGTACTCCTTCTTCTGCCCGCGGGTCGGCTGTGCGGACGGCAGGGCGCGGATGAGCCCGGCCTGTTCCAGTTTTCCCAGTTCGCGGTAGATCTGCTGGTGTGTGGCCGACCAGAAGTAGCCGATCGACTTGTCGAACCTGCGGGTCAGCTCCAGCCCAGACGACGGCTTCTCGAGGAGGGCGGTGAGGATCGCGTGGGGGAGGGACATGACCGCATCCTAGGCGGCTGGGTCAGAGGGCCGCGGCCAGCCGTGTGCCCTGGTCAATGGCCCGCTTGGCGTCGAGTTCGGCGGCGACGTCGGCGCCGCCGATGAGGTGCACGGTGTGTCCGGCGGAGCGCAGGTCCTCGTACAGTCCGCGGCGCGGCTCCTGGCCGGCGCACAGGACGACGGTGTCCACGGAGAGGGTGCGGGCTTCGCCGTCGACGGTGATGTGCAGGCCCTTGTCGTCGATTCGGTCGTAGGTGACGCCCGCGATCATGGTGACGCCGCGGTGCTTGAGCTCGGTGCGGTGGATCCAGCCGGTGGTCTTGCCGAGGCCGGCGCCCACCTTGCTGGTCTTGCGCTGCAGGAGGTGGACGGTGCGCGGCGGGCTGGGGCGCTCGGGCCGGCGCAGGCCGCCCGGTGCCCGGTACTCGGTGTCCACGCCCCACCGGCGGAAGTACGTCTCGGGGTCCAGGCTCGCCGCGTCGCCGGCGTCGGTGAGGTACTCGGCGACGTCGAAGCCGATGCCGCCCGCGCCGATGACGGCGACGCGATCGCCCGCCTGCGCGGCGCCGGTGAGCAGATCGAGGTAGCTGACGACGCTGGGGTGGTCGACGCCGGGGACCGGGGGGGTCCGCGGGGTGACGCCCGTGGCGACGACGATCTCGTCGTACTCGCCGGAGGTGAAGGTGCCGGCCGTGACGGGAGTGTTCAGCCGGACGTCCACGCCGCGCAGTTCCAGCTGGGTGCGGAAGTAGCGCAGGGTCTCGTGGAACTCCTCCTTGCCGGGGATGCGGGCCGCGATGTTCAGCTGGCCGCCGATCTCCGGGGCGGCGTCGAAGAGCGTGACGCGGTGCCCGCGCTCGGCGGCGGACACGGCGCAGGCGAGCCCGGCGGGACCGGCGCCGACGACGGCCAGGCGCTTGGCGCGGCGGGTGGGGGAGAGGACGAGTTCGGTCTCATGGCAGGCCCGCGGGTTGACCAGACACGAGGTGAGCCTGCCGCCGAAGGTGTGATCCAGGCAGGCCTGGTTGCAGCCGATGCAGGTGTTGATGGTCTCGGGCCGGCCCGCGCCGGCCTTGGCGACGAAGTCGGGGTCGGCGAGCATCGGCCGGGCCATCGAGACCATGTCGGCGTAGCCCCCGGCGAGCAACTGCTCGGCCTTCTCGGGGGTGTTGATGCGGTTGGTGGTGACCAGCGGGATGGAGACGGCGCCCATCAGCTTCTTGGTGACCCAGGCGTATGCGCCGCGCGGCACCGAGGTGGCGATGGTGGGGATACGGGCCTCGTGCCAGCCGATGCCGGTGTTGATGATGGTCGCGCCTGCCGCCTCGATCTCCTTGGCGAGCGTGACCACCTCGTCGAGGGTGGAGCCGCCGGGCACCAGGTCGAGCATCGACAGGCGGTAGATCAGGATGAAGTCGCGGCCGACGCGCTCGCGGACGCGGCGGACGATCTCGCGGGGGAAGCGGGTGCGGTTCTCGTGCGAGCCGCCCCAGCGGTCGGTGCGGTGGTTGGTGGCGGACGCGATGAACTCGTTGATCAGGTAGCCCTCGGAGCCCATGATCTCGACACCGTCGTAGCCGGCCTGCTGGGCGAGGGCAGCGGCCCGGACGAAGTCCTCGACGGTCTCCTCGATCTCGTCGTCGGTGAGGGCGTGGGGTACGTACGGGCTGATCGGGGCCTGGATTGCGCTGGGGGCGACCAGGTCCTCGTGGTAGGCGTACCGCCCGAAGTGCAGGATCTGCAGGGCTATCCGCCCGCCCTCGCGGTGGACGGCGGCGGTGACCTCGGCGTGCCGCTGCGCTTCTGCCTCGGTGGTGAGCTTGGCACCGCCGGGGTAGGGGCGTCCGCGGTCGTTGGGGGCGATGCCGCCGGTGACGATGAGGCCGACGCCGCCCCTGGCGCGGGCCGCGTAGAACGCCGCCATGCGCTCGAATCCGCGCTCAGCCTCTTCCAGGCCGACGTGCATGGATCCCATCAGTACGCGGTTGGGAAGGGTGGTGAAGCCCAGGTCCAGGGGGCTCAGCAGGTGCGGGTACGCGCTCATCGCGGCTCTCCTCCGAGGTGTCGTCCGCGCGATTATGCAACAAGTTGCATAACTCACCAAGGGGGCGGCTGGTGAGCGTCGCAATGCGGCGGTGTTGCGAAGAACACAGTGCGCATCGGCCGGTCACCGGCGCACCGGGACAACGGGAACGCGGTTCCCGGCATCTTCCGAGGCGACCCCCCATAGGAGGTGCCGGAACATGAGGTACCGGAATGTACGGAAACGGCCCGCTGCCGCTGCCGCTGCCCGGCGCAGGCGCTGGATCGACTATCCCCGCCCCGGCCGGCGGGGCCTGCGCCGCTGGCTGCCGTCGTGGCGGCTGGCGCTCGGCACCTGCCTGCTGTGCAGCGGCAGCATGATGGGGCTCTTCGTCATCGCGTACGTCAGCGTGGAGATCCCCGACGAGAATGCCGCGGCTCGCCAGGAGGCCACCGTCTATTACTGGGCGGACGGCACCCAGATGGTGAGCGTGGGAGCTGTGAACCGGCAGAACGTCGCGCTCGGCGAGGTGCCGCAGTCGTTCCAGAATGCCGTGATAGCGGCCGAGAACGAGAGCTTCTACAGCGACTCCGGCGTATCGCTCAAGGGCCTTGCCCGGGCGATACTGAACATGGCCGGCGGCCGGGAGACCCAGGGCGGCTCCACCATCACCCAGCAGTATGTGAAGAACAGCTACCTCTCGCAGGAGCAGACACTCAGCCGCAAAGTCCAGGAATTCTTCATCGCGTTGAAGCTCGACAACGAGAAGAGCAAGCAGGAAATCCTCCAGGGCTACGTCAACACCAGTTGGTTCGGCCGCGGTGCCTACGGGATTCAGGCCGCGGCCCAGGCCTACTACGGCGTGGACGTCCAAGAGCTCAACGCCAGTGAGAGCGCCCTGCTGGCCGCTGTGCTGAAGGGATCCGAGGAATACGACCCAGGGCTGAGCCGCGCCAACCACGAGCGGGCGAAGGCCCGTTGGAAGTGGATCCTGGACCGGGAGGTCGCCACCGGCAGGATGAGTACGTCGGAGCGGGCGAAGTACCACAAATTCCCGGAGCCGCTCCCACTCTCCAAGGCCACCGGCTTATCCGGACAGATCGGCTATCTCGTCGATGTCGCCAACAAATACATCAGGAACCGTACGCATCTGACCGACCAGGACCTCGCCCGTGGCGGCTACCGCATCCACACCACCTTCGAGCAGGACAAGGTGCGGCGGCTGGAGCAGGCGGTCAGGAAGGTGCGCGAGGAGAACCTCGACCCGAAGAATCGCGCGGCCGACCGGCATGTGGAGGTCGGTGCCGCGTCGGTGCGGCCCAAGGACGGGGCCATTGTCGCGGTCTACGGAGGCGCCGACGCGACCCGGCACTTCAGCAACAACGCGGACACCTCGGGCGTACCGGTCGGGTCGTCCTTCAAGCCCTTCGTGCTCGCGGCGGAGTACGAAAGCGCCGCAATGGCCGGCCCGTACCACCCGAACAAGGGTCCGTACCCGGTGGACGTGCAGCTGACGTACCCGGACTTGCGTCAGAGCCTCAACCTGACGGCCAACGCGCCGTTCGTCGAGGCCGGACAGCGCATCGGACTCGAGGAGATCAGGGACGTGGCCATCGGGTCCGGGCTGCGCGCGGAGAGCCTGGCACCCCTGGAGCCCAGCTTCCCCCTCGGCACCTCGACCCCCAGCGCGATCCGTATGGCAGACGCGTATACGACCTTCACCAACGGCGGCACCCGTGCCGACCCCTATTCCGTGGTCAAAGTGCTTCACGACGGCCAGCCGGTCGGCGGCTTCGACAAGCCGCCGGTGCGACGCGTCATGGAGCCGTATGTGGCGGACAACGTTGCCGCCGCGCTGGGAATCTTCGCCGGGAAGACCCTCCCCTTCGAGGACATCCAGTTCCTGGAGAGGGTCGCCGCGGGCGGGACCGGTGCCGAGGACCACATGAAGTCGGCATGGTTCATCGGCCACGCGGACGATCTGACCACCGCCGTGACCATGTTCCGCACCAAGCCCGGCGTCCCCCAACTTCTCCCGATGCAGGGTGTGGGCGGTCCCGGTTCGGTTCGCGGCACCATCTTCCCGCCGCAGATCTGGACCGCGTACGCCAACGCCATCAGCAAGGGGTGACGGAGGAATCTCGGAGTTCGAGGACGTCGATCCGCGGGCTTGGTGTCCGCCGGCTGTGGGCCTCTCCGAGCGGAGAGGCCCAACGTGGCGTCAGCTCCGCAGCGGTCCCTCACAGCGGTAAGGCGCCGTGCCCGTGTACCCGCCCGGGGCGATGTCCACCGTGCCGAAGGAACAGTTCATGTCGGCCAGGTTGTTGTCGCCCGCCTTCGCCCGGTCGAGAATGGCGTAGTCGACTGTCTCGCTCATGTCCTTGAAGACGAGGTCGGGGTTGCCGGCACTGCTCAGGTTGGCGGTGATGCGGCCTGTGCAGACGAACCTCGGACGCTCCGGGGCACCGTTGGAACGGCACTGGGGCGTGATGCCGGTCGTGGCGGTGAAGGACGAGCGGACTTCGCCGGCCGTGGCATCCCGTAGCTGCCCGATGGGTGTGTAGGTGGTGTTGGGCACGTACAGGTCGTCGACGTGCGCGATCTGCTCGTCCAGGAAGGCGTCGTACGCGCGCTGCACCTCGGCGTCGTTGCCGAGCCGGCTCCGCCAGGTGTCGAACCCGGCCGGGTCGTCGGACCGCAGATGGCCGTACATCTCCCGCAGCAGCGACGGACGTTCGGTCCACAGGAACTCGAAGAAGGTGCCCGCGTAGTCGTAGAAGCGGAAGCCGTCTCCGTCGTAGGTGGCGTGCAGCAGCTGGTCCACGGTCATGCGCGGTGTGCCGCCGGCCGTGTCGTTGATGATGCCCTGGACCAGTGCCTTGCGGACAGCGATGCCGTTGTCGCGGGTGCCGCCGTCGAAGAACTCGGCGGTTCCCTCGTCCATCGCGGTGGTCCGGTCGCCCTCGTACCACGGTCCCTCGCCGAAGAGACCCGGCACCGCCCACCGGCCGTTGAGATAGTGCGTGTACTCGTGGCGGAACAGCTCCTCCAGCGTGAGCCGGGAATCCTGCGGGACCCGGCGCTGGTAGGTGTAGAACGTCGCGCCCTTCTCGATGTAGATGCCGCCGTTGTTCGTGCTCAGGCCGGTCAGCAGCGGCTGGTAGACCTCGTAGTCCCTGCGGGACGCGTACAGCACGGTGTTCAGCCTGGTGTTGGTGTCGCCCGCGAGCGGCTGCTCGGTGCCGAGGACCCGGTGGAACTGGGCCTTGACCTGCTTGCTCGCGTAGTAGAGCTGGTCGACGGTGTCCCGGTCCAGCGCGGTGCGGATCTTGATCCCGCCGTTGTCGTAGGCGTACGTGTGCGGGAAGAGCCGGCGCTCGATGTCCTCCCTGCACACTCCGTACTGCTTGCACGCGCCGAACTCGTTGAGCCACGTGGCGACCTTCGCCCAGGGTTCGCTGCCGTCGCCGAAGTTGCGTGCGGTGGTGTCCAGCAGTCCGCCGAGGCTGTCGACGATCTCGCGGTGGAGCGGTTCGATCTGGCCCAGCCGCCCGTACTCGCCGAGGACGTCCCGCACCACCCAGGCGTTGTCCGTGCCCTTGAGGTGGAT
Source organism: Streptomyces sp. HSS9-12 (assembly GCF_054963655.1). NCBI lineage: Bacteria > Bacillati > Actinomycetota > Actinomycetes > Kitasatosporales > Streptomycetaceae > Streptomyces > Streptomyces sp. HSS9-12. The sequence goes on from NZ_JBUEGC010000063.1 coordinate 17,712, forward strand.
GTAGCCGGCGAAGGCCTTGAACGCCGCGCGGTAGGAGGTGTCCTCGGTGACGGCGGTACGGAAGGCGGTGTCCTGGTTGCCGGGGTAGACGCCCAGGTAGTTGAGGGAGAGCGCGGCGAGCGCCGCCCCGGCCCAGGAGGTGTCTCGGGCCGTGTCGGGGTGTGCGGCGTCCATCGTCGCCAGTACGCCCTTGACGAGGGGCAGTTGGTGCTGCCGGAGCCCGGGGGCGCTGGCCGCGTAGAGGGACTCGCGGAGGGTCTCGGCGTTGCTGCGGGTCACGTCGAAGGTGCGGGCGGCCGTGCCGAAGGCGTCGATGGCACGGCGCATGGCGTCCACGGTCGGCGGGTCGGTGATGTCGATCTCGTCGTGTGAGAAGTCCTGGTAGGCGACGGCGTGGAGATAGGTGAACATCTCCAGCAGATGGCTGCCGTTCTTGCCGTCGTGGGCGGCGGCGAGCTGGGTGATACGGCGGGATACGGCCTGGACGTGCGCGTCGGACATGACTGGGACCAGCCGCTGGTCCCAGGTCCAGATGAGATTGCGCAGACAGCCGTCGGCGGTGACGGCCGGGTCGGTGAGGAAGTCGGCGAACTGCTCGGGGGACAGGCCCGTGATGCCGTCGAGGGTGCATGGAATGCCTGTCGCTGACCGCGCGACGGCCTTGTGTGCCGGCTTTGCCGTACGGGGGCCGGGGACGCGGCCGTCGGTGAGGCCGCCGGGTGCCGAGGGCTTCCGGATACCGGGCTTCGGGGCCCTGGCCAGGTGATCGACCGTGTCGAAGGGATGCGGCGCGGAGGGTACGGCGGCGGCCGGTCGTACGGCGGACCGTGCGGTGGGGGCGGGAGCCGCGTAACCGGCCTGGGCGGCCGTGGCGCAGAGGGTCACCGCTATCGCGGCGGTGAGCAGGGAGCTGCGCAGGGTTGTCGACTGGGACACCGATGACTCCTGTGTGGGAGGTGGCAAGTGAAGGGCAGCGGTGCGGCAGGCGGTCAACTGCCTGGTGAATGGCGGCGCTTGGGGGTTCGTAGAAGCGCCATGTGATGTGTAACGTAGTAATGTGAAATGGCACTGACAACCCCTCTGCACCTCCGGATCACATGTTCACAAAACTCCGTCACCCGCCTGTGTCCGAGGAGGATCCCCCATGGCCGAATCACCGCTGCGGACGGTCAGTCACGATCTGCCCGTCTCACCCGAGTTGGAGGGATTCATGGCGGGCAGTTGGGCGCCGACCCCGCTGCCCGCCGGCATTCGGCTGCCCATGGCGGATCTCGCGTGCAATGTGAAATATTACTGACGTGCCCACGGGTAACTCCTCGGATCTCATCGTCGTCGGAGCGGGAGTTGTCGGCGCTGCCTGCGCCTACTACGCCTCCCGCTGCGGCCTCCGCGTCACCGTGATCGACCGCGGTCCCGTCGCGGCCGGGACCACGGGGGCCGGCGAAGGCAATCTGCTGGTCTCCGACAAGGCACCGGGGCCCGAGCTCGAACTCGCTCTCTTGTCCGCCCGGTTGTGGCGGGAGCTGGCCGAACGTCTTCCGTCGCGTATCGAGTACGAGGCCAAGGGCGGCCTGGTCGTCGCCTCCGGCGAGGCGGGAATGGCCATGCTGCGAGACTTCGCCACGGAACAGCAGCGGGCCGGCGTCACGGCGGACGAGGTTCCGGCGGACCGGCTGCACGACCTGGAGCCGCACCTCGCCCCCGGCCTGGCGGGCGGATTCCACTACCTTCAGGATGCTCAGGTCCAGCCCGCCCTCGGCGCCGCCCATCTGCTGCGCGCCGCGGCTGACCGGGTGCGCCCGCGGCTCGGCGAGGAGGTCACCGCGATCCTCACCGGCGCGAACGGCCAGGTGCGGGGCGTACGGACGCCGGCCGGGGATTTCCACGCCCAGTATGTGGTGAACGCCGCCGGAACCTGGGGCGGGGAACTGGCCCGGCTCGCGGGAGTGCACCTGCCCGTCCTGCCGCGCCGCGGCTTCGTCCTGGTCACCGAGCCGCTACGGCGCGTCGTACGGCACAAGGTGTACGCCGCGGACTACGTTGCCGGTGTCGCCGGCGACTCGGTGGCGCTCCAGACCTCGGCCGTAGTCGAAGGCACCCTGGCGGGCCCGGTCCTGATCGGCGCCAGCCGCGAACGCGTCGGCTTCGACCGGATGCTGTCGGTGGAGGTGCTCCGCCGCCTCGCGGCCCAGGCCACGGCGCTGTTCCCGGTCCTCATCCGGATGCGGGCGATGCGGACGTACGCGGGCTTCCGCCCGTATCTGCCCGACCATCTGCCCGCGATCGGCCCCGACCCGCGGGTCCCCGGACTGCTGCACGCCTGCGGTCACGAAGGTGCCGGGATCGGGCTCGCCCCGGCCACTGGGCTGCTCATCGCCCGACTGGTGACGGGCCGTGAACTGCCACTCGGCATCGGCCCGTTCTGCCCCGGCCGCTTCAGGACCCCGTCCGCTGCCCGAGAGGAGGCCTGCAGTGGCCCGTACCCCAGCCGACCTGGCCAGGGCCCGGCCTGAGCCGCCGTTCGAGATCACCTTCGACGGACGCACGCTCCCCGCCCTGCCCGGACAGTCCATCGCCGCCGTGCTCTGGGCAGCGGGCATCCTCGCCTGGCGCACCACGCGAATGGGTGGCCGTCCGCGCGGCGCCTTCTGCGGAATCGGGCAGTGCTACGACTGCCTCGCCACCATCAATGGAGAGCCCAACCGGAGGGCCTGTCTGGTTCCCGCCCGCCCTGGCGACACGATCACCACTCAGGAAGGACACGGTCATGCCGGGCTCGGCTGCTGATCCGTACGACCTGGCGGTCATCGGTGCGGGCGCCGCCGGTCTCGCCGGTGCCGTCACCGCCTCCGAACTGGGGCTTGGTGTCACTCTGGTGGACGCATCCCCCCAAGCCGGCGGCCAGTACTACCGGCATACCGCCCCGGCCCTCGGAGCCGTCCGACCGGAAGCCCTGCATCATGACTGGCCGACCTTCACCGATCTGCGCAGGCGCCTGGAGACGAGCGACATCACCCACCTCGCCGGGCACCATGTCTGGACCGTGGTGCGGGAGAGCGGCGATATGTGGGCGGTGCACGCCGTCACCGGCGCCGACGGCAACGGCGAGCGCCCGGTGTGCGTACGGGCCCGTGCGGTGCTGCTCGCAACCGGCGCGTACGAGCGGCAACTTCCCTTCCCCGGCTGGACCCTACCGGGTGTCGTGGGCGCCGGGGGCGCCCAGGCGATGCTCAAGTCCGGGCTCGTACTCCCGGGCAGGCGAGTCGTCGTCGCGGGCAGCGGGCCACTGCTGCTGGCCGTAGCCTCCTCGCTCTCCGCCGCCGGTGCTCGCGTTCCCGCGGTGGTCGAGGCATCCGGCTATCTGCGGTACGCGCGCCACCCGGGCGTCCTTGCCACCAACCCGCGCAAGCTGGGGGAGGCCGTCATGCACGGTGTGGCGCTGCTGTACCACCGGGTGCCGCTGCGTACCCGCAGTGCGGTCACCGAGGTGCACGGCACCGACCGGGTGGAGGCCGTCACCGTCTCCCGGCTTGACCCAGACTGGCGGCCGGTGCGGGGGACCGGCCGCCGTATCACCTGTGATGCGCTGGCCGTTGGCCACGGACTGGTGCCGCAGATCGAGCCCGCCACCGGGCTCGGGTGCGCCACCAGGCGCAGTGTCGACGGCACGCACGCCCTGGTCCTGAACGATCTCCAGGAGACCTCGGTGCCTGGCATCTGGGCAGCGGGGGAGACCGGCGGGGTCGGCGGCTCCGAGCTCGCGTGCGTCGAAGGCGAACTGGCGGGCATCGCGGTGGCCGCACGGTTGTCCGGGCGGCCCGCACTCGCTGGGAGCGCGCGGGTCCGGGAGCTCCAGCGGCGTCGCGGACGTATGCGTGCCTTCGCCGAGGCCATGGCCGCCGCACATGTCCCCGGCCCCGGGTGGACGGACTGGCTCGGTGACGACACAGACGTCTGCCGCTGTGAGGAAGTCCTCGCGGGCCGTATCCGCGAGGCCGTCGCCGACTACGGGGCCCGTGACGCACGTACCGTCAAACTCCTCACCCGCGCCGGTATGGGCTGGTGCCAGGGCCGTATGTGCGGGGCTGCCGTGGCCTGCCTCGCGGCCGGCGGAGGCGACGGGGGCGTGCCGCCGTCCGCCGAGCGCCGGCCGCTCGCCGTGCCCGTCCCGCTCGGGGTGCTTGGCTCGCTTGATCGGACCGCCGAGTCGGGGGCGACCGGTCCGAGCGACGACCAACCGGCGTGATTCCGCGCGTGGGTGCCGCTGTAGGGCCCGCACATGTCACACACCATAGAAGGGTTACCGGTATGACCGCGACAACCTGGAGCCACGACCGTCCCTGGCGCGGCATCATGGTCGCCACCGCGCTCCCGCTGCGCGAGGACCTCGCCGTCGACTACGACGCCTACGCCGAGCATGTCCGCCGGCTGCTCGCCAACGGCTGCGACGGAGTCGTGCCGAACGGATCCCTCGGCGAGTACCAGACGCTCACCGACGATGAGCGTGCCCGTGTGGTCCGTACGGCCGTGGAGGCGGCGGGCGACGGCGCGCGCGTGCTGCCCGGGGTCGCGGCATATGGCAGCGCCGAGGCCCGCCGCTGGGCGGAACAGGCCGCCGAGGCCGGTTGCGGCTCGGTGCTGCTGCTACCGCCGAACGCCTTCCGCGCCGACGAGCGTGCCGTACGGGCCCACTACGCCGAGGTCGCCAAGGCGGGGCTGCCTGTCGTGGCGTACAACAACCCGATCGACACCAAGATCGACTTGACCCCTGCCCTCCTGGCCCAGCTCCATGGCGCGGGGAGCATCGTGGCGGTGAAGGAGTTCAGCGGCGATGTGCGCAGGGCGTACGAGATCGCCGAACTCGCTCCCGAGCTCGATCTGTTGATCGGTGCGGACGATGTCCTCCTCGAGCTCGCGCTCGCCGGTGCCGTCGGCTGGATCGCGGGGTACCCGAACGCCTTCCCCGCCACCTGCGCCGAGCTGTACCACGCCGCCGTCGCCCGAGAGCTGGAGACGGCTCTGCCGCTCTACACATCGCTGCACTCGCTGCTGCGCTGGGACTCCAGGACCGAGTTCGTGCAGTCCATCAAGCTCTCCATGGACATCGTCGGCCGCCGCGGCGGCCCGACACGTCCGCCGCGCCTTCCGCTGACCGAGGAGATGGAGGCGGCGGTCCGGGCTGCCACCGAGAAGGCCGTCGCCGACGGTCACCGCTGACCGCTGGCCGCTGACCGCTGACCGCTGACCGCTGACCGCTGGCCGCTGAAAGGATGCCGCGTGCGTACCCGTCATGTCTTCCACACCGTCGACTCGCACACGGAGGGAATGCCCACCCGCGTAATCACCGGCGGCGTCGGGGTGATCCCCGGCGCCGGCATGGCCGAGCGCAGACGCCACTTCATCGAGCAGCTGGAACACCTCCGCACGCTGCTGATGTACGAGCCGCGTGGTCACGCCTCCATGAGCGGCGCGATCCTCCAGCCGCCAACCCGTCCCGATGCCGACTACGGGGTCCTGTTCATCGAGGTCTCCGGCGTGCTGCCGATGTGCGGGCACGGCGCCATCGGGGTCGCCACCGTCCTCGTGGAGACGGGAATGGTGCAGGTCAGCGAGCCCGTCACCACGGTCCGTCTGGACACCCCGGCCGGGCTGGTCTCCGTCGACGTACAGGTAGCGGAGGGCGCGGCGAAGTCGGTCACACTCACCAATGTGCCCGCGTTCTGCGTCGGTCTGGGGCGCAAGGCCGGGGTGCCCGGATACGGGCAGGTGACGTACGACCTCGCCTTCGGTGGCAACTTCTACGCTTTCGTCGAACTGGGCGCGCTGGGGCTGCCGTTCGACCGGTCCCGTAAGGAAGACCTGCTCGCCGCCGGTCTCGCCATCATGGACGCGATCAACGCTTCCGCCGACCGGCCCGTGCACCCCGAACGGCCGGAGATCGGCGGCGTCAAGCACGTCTATCTGGCTGCCCCTGGCTCGGACGCACACCGCTCACGGCATGCGATGGCCATCCACCCGGGGTGGTTCGACCGCTCGCCGTGCGGGACCGGCACCTCCGCCCGCATGGCGCAGCTGCACGCCCGCAGCGAACTCCCGCTCCACCGGGACTTCGTCAACGAGTCCTTCATCGGTACGGAGTTCACCGGCCGTCTGATCGGGGAGACGGAGGTCGGCGGGATGCCGGCCGTCGTCCCCACCATCACCGGCCGCGCCTGGATCACCGGCACGGCCCAGTACTTCCTCGACCCGGACGATCCCTTCCCCGGTGGTTTCCTTCTGTGACCGCCGCCGTATGCCGGGTGGTACAAGGGCCTGCCGTCGGCTCGCCGGAGCACCGGTGGGACACTGATCCCGATATGGCCGGGATCAGCCGGTCGACGGGGGTTGTGGAGGAGCAGGGTGACAGCCGATGCCGCCGGTTTCCAGGTGGCCACTGGGCACGAAGGTCCTTCGGCTCGGAGCGCCCCGGAGCGGGCGGCAGCGGTGCAGACCGCACTGGAGGGGCTGAAGCAGATTCGCCGACTGGTGAACACGCAGGCCACCGACCCGATGGCCGTGCCCGCGGCATGGGAGTGCCACCAACCGGTCCGCGCCGTGGCGCTCATCCTCGAGGCAGCCGGGATCACACCATCGGCGGTTGATCCCGACGGACAGCGCATCGCGACCGGGTACTGCGTAAGCCCAGCCGGACAACCCCAGGCGGCTCGGGTTGAGTGGCTGGGGCCGCCCGGCAGCGGAGCCGTATACCAACAGCAGGAGGCTCTGGGACGCTGCGCCGCAGCCCTTCGCTCGCTGGGCTGGCTGGCTCTGGAGTACCGCGGGCCGCGCCGGCACCGCTACCTGGAGGTCGAACCCCCGTGACCGTCCAGCGTGGTAGCGAAGCCTGGGTGGCCGCGGCAAAAACCGCGTGAACAGGCAGTGGCGCACCGGGAGTTCTCCAACGCGAGGCATGCCCTGCACAGTGGCTCCTGTGCAAACAACGTGACATTGTACGCTGGTGACCTGCTCGGGCACGAAGGGAAGCGCAACACCATGGGGCACCTGAAGCAGCGCAACCTCATCACTGCCAGGGAGCGCCTGCGCGACCAGGTCGCCCACGCCCTGCGGGCCGCCCTGATATCCGGCGAACTGCGCCCCGGCGAGGTCTACTCGGCGCCGGTGCTCGCCGAGGACTTCGGGATCTCCGCGACACCGGTGCGCGAGGCGATGCTCGATCTGGCCCGCGAAGGATTGGTCGAGCCGGTCCGTAACAAGGGCTTCCGGGTTACCGAGGTCAATGAGCGCGACCTCGACCAGTACACCGAGATCCGCACCCTGATCGAGGTGCCCATGGTCGGCCGGGTCACGCACACCGCGGACCGTAAGGATCTCGAGGATCTGCGCCCGGTCGCCGAGGAGATCGTGCGTGCGGCGCGCGACCACGACCTCATCGGCTATCTGGAGGCAGACCGCCAGTTCCATCTGTCCCTGCTCGCGCTCTCCGGAAACGAGCGGCTCGTCGAGACCGTGGGCGACCTGCGCAAGCGCTCACGTCTGTACGGGCTGACGGCCCTCGACGAGCGCGGCGAACTGATCCCCTCGGCCGAGGAACACCTCGAACTCCTCGACCTCATGCTGGCCGGCGACGCCAAGGGCGCCGAGACATGCATGGCCCGGCACCTCGGGCATGTGCGCTCGCTGTGGGCAAAGGGACGCGAGGAGCCGGATCCGGTGCCGGCCCAGCAGGGACCCAAGCGGAAGCTGGGTGCGGCCCGCTGAGGAGCAGCTCCGACCGGTGCCGATTGACGCGAGCCGCGCCTCCGGCCTGCTGCTCTGTACGTCTCGTGGCCCTGGTCGCCGAGCGGACAGCCGGGGAGGGCCGCGGGGCCCGTCCCGTAGGCTTGGCCGCTGGGTATACGCCCGATGTTGGGAATGTCGTTCATGAGCCAGAAGGAGGGGATATGCCGGTTTCTGGCGTGCTTGGACGGCTTGACGACCTGCTCGGCGAGGTGACCGCGGACCGGGGCGGGGTGCTGTGGAAGCTTGCCGTCGAGGGACGGCAGCTGGACGCCAACATGGTCCGTCTGGCCGCGGGTGCCAAGGTCGCTTCCCATGTCGAGCCGGACCTGGACGTGTTGCTGTACGTGACCAACGGGAGCGGGCAGCTCGACACGGACCATGGGCGGCAGAATCTCGAGCCGGGTTGCGTGGCCTGGCTGCCTTACGGCACCCGCCGCGCGCTGTCGGCTGGCGCCGACGGTCTGGTCTACCTCACAGTTCATCGCCGCCGCTCGGGACTTGCCATCCGCGGTGCCGCCGCGGCGGCAGGGGGCGAGCCTGCCTGCCTGATGAACCGCGTGTGCCCCGACTGCGGTCGCCTTGCACAGGAGCGCGATGCCCTTTACTGCAGCCGGTGCGGTACCGGCCTGCCGGGGGCCTGATCTCGGAGCGGACGGGTCGCGGTGAGGACGAGCGCGGCCCAGGACCTGTTGCGAAATACGCTGTTGTGCGCGGGCCGGCTCAGGTGCGGGCGCAGTCGGGGCACAGGCCCCGGTAGGTCACCTCGACGTCGGAAACGGTGAAGCCGAACCGCTCGGAGGCGGGGAGGTCGGCCAGTGGATCACCGCCGGGGTGGACGTCACGGATGGCGCCGCAGCGCGAGCACACCAGGTGGTGGTGGGGGCGGTGGGCGTTCGGGTCGTAGCGCTTGGCGCGGCCGTCGGTGGCCACCTCGATCACCTCGCCGAGCGAGACGAGCTCGCCGAGGGTGTTGTAGACGGTCGCGCGGGAGATTTCCGGCAGCCGGGCGGTGGCGCGCGCGAGCACCTCGTCCGCGGTGAGGTGGACGTGTTCGCCGTCGAGTACCTCAGCGACAACCCGGCGCTGGGCGGTCATCCGCCAGCCACGTCCGCGGAGCCGTTCCAGCAGGTCACTCATGGTCACCAGCCTAACAGTGCATCGTCTGACGAATGAATTCGTATGGATCTGGTTGCCGTATTGACTTGGACTTGGTCCATCGTAGGATCGGTTCCGGCGACAGCCAAGGGGCAGGACAACAGAAGGGAAAGCACGTGACGGTCCAGCAGACGGGTCCGCTCACCGCCGAGTCCGGTTGCCCCGGCTGCGGACAACGAGAACAGCGAGCAGGACGAGGCCGAGGTCATCTACCGGGGCCTGTGCCCTGACTGTTCCACCACCCGTAGTTCCTGAGGATCGTGATCCGCCTAGTCCGGAAGGATTCCCATGTCTGAGAACCATGATGCGATCGTCGTAGACGCGAAGCCGGAGGGCGGAGGTGGCTGCCCGGTCGCGCACGGGCGCGCCCCGCACCCGACTCAGGGCGGGGGAAACCGCCAGTGGTGGCCGGAGCGGCTCAACCTGAAGATACTCGCCAAGAACCCCGCCGTGGCCAACCCCCTCGGCGAGGAGTTCGACTACGCCGAGGCGTTCAAGACCCTCGACCTCCCGGCCGTGAAGCGGGACATCGCGGAGGTGCTGACGACCTCGCAGGACTGGTGGCCGGCCGACTTCGGCCACTACGGCCCGTTCATCATCCGGATGGCGTGGCACAGCGCGGGCACCTACCGGATCAGCGACGGCCGCGGCGGCGCCGGGGCCGGCCAGCAGCGCTTCGCCCCCCTCAACAGCTGGCCGGACAACGCGAACCTGGACAAGGCCCGTCGCCTGCTGTGGCCGGTCAAGAAGAAGTACGGCCAGAGCCTCTCGTGGGCCGACCTCATCATCCTCGCCGGCAACGTCGCCCTGGAGTCGATGGGCTTCAAGACCTTCGGCTTCGGCGGCGGTCGTGAGGACGTCTGGGAGCCCGAGGAGGACGTCTACTGGGGTCCCGAGACCACCTGGCTCGGCGACGAGCGCTACACCGGCGACCGGGAGCTGGAGAACCCCCTCGGCGCGGTCCAGATGGGCCTCATCTACGTCAACCCGGAGGGCCCGAACGGCAACCCGGACCCGCTCGCCGCGGCCCGCGACATCCGTGAGACGTTCCGCCGGATGGCGATGAACGACGAGGAAACGGTCGCCCTGATCGCGGGCGGCCACACCTTCGGCAAGACCCACGGCGCGGGCCCGGCCGACCACGTCGGCCCCGACCCCGAGGCCGCCCCGCTCGAGGAGCAGGGCCTCGGCTGGAGGAACTCCTTCGGCACCGGCAAGGGCGGCGACACGATCACCAGCGGCCTCGAGGTCACGTGGACGCCCACCCCGACGACGTGGGACAACAGCTTCTTCGAGACCCTGTTCGGCTACGAGTGGGAGCTGACCAAGAGCCCCGCCGGTGCCCACCAGTGGACGGCCAAGGACGGCGCGGGGGCGGGCACCGTGCCCGACGCCCACGACCCGTCGAAGAGCCACGCCCCGACGATGCTGACGACCGACCTCGCGCTCCGCGTGGACCCGGCCTACGAGCAGATCTCGCGGCGCTTCCTCGAGAACCCCGACGAGTTCGCGGACGCCTTCGCCCGCGCGTGGTTCAAGCTGACCCACCGCGACATGGGCCCGGTCGTGCGCTACCTCGGCCCGGAGGTCCCTGCCGAGACGCTGCTGTGGCAGGACCCCCTCCCCACGGTGACGCACGAGCTCATCGACGCCGAGGACATCGCCTCCCTCAAGGGTCGGATCCTCGCCTCGGGCCTCACGGTGTCCCAACTCGTGTCCACCGCGTGGGCATCGGCCTCCTCCTTCCGCGGCAGCGACAAGCGCGGCGGCGCCAACGGTGCGCGCATCCGCCTCGAGCCGCAGAGCGGGTGGGAGGTCAACGACCCCGACCAGCTGGCGACGGTGCTGCGCACCCTGGAGGGGATCCAGGAGGCCTTTAACGCCGCCCAGACCGGCGGCAAGCAGGTCTCGCTCGCCGACCTGATCGTGCTCGGCGGGTGTGCTGCCGTCGAGCAGGCCGCCAAGGACGCCGGCTTCGACGTCGAGGTCCCCTTCACCCCGGGCCGCGCGGATGCGTCGCAGGAGCAGACCGACGTGGAGTCGTTCGCCGCGCTCGAGCCGACCGCCGACGGGTTCCGCAACTACCTCGGGAAGGGCAACCGGCTGCCGGCCGAGTACCTGCTGCTCGACCGGGCGAACCTGCTGACCCTGAGTGCCCCCGAGATGACGGTCCTCGTCGGTGGCCTCCGCGTCCTGGGCGCGAACTACCAGCAGTCGCCGCTCGGCGTCTTCACCGAAACCCCCGGGTCGCTGACCAACGACTTCTTCGTCAACCTGCTCGACCTGGGCACGACGTGGAAGGCGACGTCCGAGGACGCGAACACGTTCGAGGGTCGCGACGCCGCCACGGGCGAGGTCAAGTGGACCGGCAGCCGTGCCGACCTCGTCTTCGGGTCGAATTCCGAGCTGCGTGCGCTCGCGGAGGTCTACGCGAGCGATGACGCGAAGGAGAAGTTCGTGAACGACTTCGTCGCGGCGTGGGACAAGGTGATGAACCTCGACCGGTTCGACCTCGTCTGATCATGACGTCCAGGTCGGCCCGCGTCGGCCGACCTGGACGTCCTCAGTTCCGAAGGATCTCGACATACGTCGGCAGGGTCACCCTGGAGCAGGGGGGCGAACCGGTGAGCGTGCCCTCCCGGTTAGCCGAAATGCCAGCGACTTGACGACCGCCGAAGGGCCTGCCTGACGACGTTTCCGCACGTCAGAGCCCCAAAGAGCGCGTTAAGGCACTGGCATTGCGGTGAGCCGGCCTCCGGACGGCACTGGGGGTACAGTCCCCAGAACGTGACATCGGCCTTGCCGACTCAGCCGTCCTCGCCCGTGAAGCAGCGGCTGCCTGACGCATTCACTGCATGGGGTGTCTTGTCGGCCCGCACCCGGCCCGGGCGGGGTCGATCGCGTGGCTCGGACTGCGGAGACTCACCCGATGCCCGGCCGGCCCACAGAAGTGCTGCACCTCTTGTCGATACGCAGCACCCCGTCCCGCCATCGCAGGCTGGGGTGCATGTCGGAGAACAACCGGCGTGCGCCACCCGTGGCCAGCTGCCGCGCACGGTAGGTGCCGTCGGCTTCCAGCACGAGTCGCAGCTGCGGCCACATCGGCATGAAGGCCAGGTCCCAGTAGTGCCGTAGAAGTTCGCAGATCTCGTCCCGGAGCCTGAGGACAGGAGCGTCACCGGGATCGGTGACCGCGCGCAGGTGAGCACCTTTGACGCGTGGACACTGACGGTGAGTCCTGGATGGCCGAGAGTGCTGCCGTGCTCAGCGTTCGAGACTCGAACACCGCGTGGCCGGACCGCCGAATCCTGCCCCCGGCGCGCGCGGCAGCACATCACGACACCGCCGGGCAGGAGCGGGGGACCCACTTGTGCCGTACGGACAGTACCCACCGGACGGCTAGGGGTGAAGCCGTGACAACCACGGCCGGGCCAATCTCCAGCCCGAACCCGACAGCTCACCTCGCAGGCGTTCGGAGTACGGAGCACACCTTGACGTCTGCAATCGGACGACACCGCGCCTCACGCCCGCAGCTCAACGAGCACAGCACATAGGCGGCGGCCAGACCTGCCGTCGATTGGACAGAAGCTGTGTGGAGACTCCACACGTCACCCGGGACCGATGTCCCGCCCCAGGTTCCGTGCGCTGATCGGCTGCGCCCGGATTCTGTGCGCAGGTGGTGAAGGGATGCGCCGCGGACTGGTGCGATTACTGTCGTAGACGGGGGACATTCCGTCATACGTGGGTGAGCGCGCGACCGGTGGCGAACAACGCATTCACGGCGGCGAGCCTGGCGCGGACGTAGCCGTTGTCGGCACGACAGGCCCGCATTTCAGTGTGGAGCCGTTGCTGCCGAAGAGATGTTGTCCCGTGGCTGCGCACCAGCACTTCACCGCCCGGGCTGCATGACCCCTACCCCACTTGTTGGATACCCCCTTGCCCAATGGGCAATAGCCTGCCGCTCCCTCTCGGCAGCAGGAGGAGAACTGATGAGACCCTTCGCGTTGGACTACGCCCGCCCGGCTGTGAACCCGCCCGTCACCGTGCCTTACACGTACGACCCCGCACAGCAATTGAATGTCCTGCCCGACGGGCGACTGGCGATCAGCGACCGCGCTCTGCTGCTGGCAGCCGGCACCACCGCTTCCACCGCCGGTTCCAAGACGCACTTCGACGACTGACGGTCCCCGTTATGACAGTGCTCGTCCTGACCTGTGCAGAGGACGTGACAGCGGACTTGGTGGTGTCCGCGCTGTACGACTCAGGCGTTCCCGTCGTACGCCTGGATCCCGCCGACCTTCCCGGCGAGGTCGCCCTGTCCTCGGAATATGTCAAAGGCGACTTCTACGGTCACTTATCGGTCGGTGGCCGTGTGGTGAGCATGAACAGTCTGCGCTCGGTCTGGATACGGAGGCCCGGCCGCCCCGCGGCTCACGCAGCCCATCAATCCGAGTGGCTCACGGCCGAGTCCGCACAGGCCCTTTACGGAACGCTGCAGTGCACAACGGCGCGCTGGATGAATCACCCGGTCGCCGCCGCGCAGGCCCGTCACAAACCGTGGCAGCTCCGTATCGCGCAGCAATGCGGCTTTGCCATGCCGCCCACGCTGATCACCACCTTTCCGCAGGTTGCACGGGAGTTCGCCGCACAGTACTGGGACCTCGTCGTCAAGCCGGTCTCTGGGGCGCAT
>NZ_JBUEGC010000064.1:0-31269 GCF_054963655.1 Streptomyces sp. HSS9-12
CTACCAGTCCTTTTCCTTCTTTCTGACCAGGCCCGTCCGCAGACATGCCAAATCGGATCCGAAAAGGATCGAAGATCAGGATGAGGTAGGTGCTACTGCCCTTGCCGGGCTCGCGGCGTACCGCGTCGCCCCGCCTCCAGGCAGGGGTACGACAGTACAGCTCTCACTCATGCGAAGCAAATCCATTCCGTAGGGGTCACGCCATGTCCTGGCAGCTCCCTCCCCCAGGCTTCTGCCACAAGCCTCACCTCGCGGATTCGGCACTTCCTATGACATACGCTTCTGAGCAGCGCGTCGTCCGCGACAGGTAGTGACGATGTGCCTGTGAATCCCCAGCCCTGGGAGGCTTCCATGACCATCGTGACGTCCCCAGTCGCCGGGCGCGCCATCGGACTCGCGGCAGTGCCCGACCCGGTCTTCTCCGGAGCGATGGTGGGGCCGGGTACCGCGATCGACCCCGTGCGTGAGCCGTCCGAGGCCGTCGCTCCGGTCGACGGCATCATCGTCTCTCTGTACCCACAGGCTTTCGTCGTCGTGGACGAGGACGGTCACGGTGTGCTGACGCACCTGGGCATCGACACTGTCGAGCTGGCCGGCGAGGGCTTTGAGCTGCTCGTCAGCAAGGGGGACACCGTCCGGCGCGGCCAGCCGGTCGTGCGGTGGGACCCGGCGGCCGTGGAGGCGGCCGGCAAGTCCGCGGTGTGCCCGGTGGTGGCGCTCGAGGCCACCACGGATGCCCTCTCCCGCGTCATCGAGGACGGCGACGTGAAGCCGGACGACACGCTCTTCGACTGGAAGTGAGCTCAGCGCCGCCTCGGATGAGCGGCGCGAGACCGGCGAGTACGAGATCCACCGCGGCGGCACCACCGTCCGCCGCATCGACCGGAGACAGGTGACATGGAGACAACGCTGCGAGGCGTCGGCGTAAGCCACGGCGTGGCCATCGGCGAGGTGCGGCATATGGGAACGGCGGTGCTGGAGCCGCCCGCGAGGCAGATCCGGCCGGAGGATGCGCCGCGCGAACAGGGGCGGGCTCGCCAGGCCGTGGAGGCTGTCGCCGCCGATCTGATAGCTCGGGGCAATCTGGCCGGCGGTGAGGCGCAGGGCGTGCTCGAGGCGCAGGCCATGATGGCTCAGGACCCGGAGCTCATGGCGGATGTCGAGCGGCGGATCGCCGTGGGCAGCACCGCTGAGCGTGCGGTGTACGACGCCTTCGCCGCATACCGGGCGCTGCTGGCGGGTGCCGGAGAGTACCTGGCCGGGCGGGTGGCCGACCTGGACGACGTACGCAACCGGATCGTGGCCCGGCTGCTGGGGGTGCCGATGCCGGGCGTACCCGACAGCGACGAGCCGTATGTTCTGATCGCCCGGGATCTGGCACCCGCGGACACCGCGCTGCTGGACCCGACGCTGGTGCTGGGCTTTGTGACCGAGGAGGGCGGCCCGACCAGCCACAGCGCCATCCTGGCGCGCGCCCTGGGGGTGCCCGCGGTCGTGGCGCTGCCCGGCGTCGGCGAACTCGCCGAGGGAACGGTCATCGCGGTCGACGGCAGCAGTGGCGAGGTCTTTGTGGAGCCGGGCCCGGAGAAGCGCGGGGAGTTGGAGGCAGCTGCCGCTGCCCGGAAGGCGGCGCTAGCCGCTTCGTCCGGGCCGGGTGCGACCTCCGACGGCCACCGGGTGCCGCTGCTTGCCAACGTGGGCGGTCCTTCCGACGTGCCGGCCGCGGTCGAGGCGGGTGCGGAGGGCGTGGGCCTGTTCCGCACCGAGTTCCTGTTCCTCGACGACAACACCAAGGCCCCCTCCGAGGAGAAGCAGATCGAGGCGTACCGCCAGGTCCTGGAGGCGTTCCCCGAGAGCCGGGTGGTCGTACGGGTGCTGGACGCGGGTGCGGACAAGCCGCTGGACTTCCTCACCCCCGGCGACGAGCCGAACCCTGCCCTCGGCGTCCGCGGGCTGCGCACCCTGCTCGCTCACCCAGAGGTGCTGCGAACGCAGCTCACCGCGCTTGCCAGGGCCGCCGAGGGCCTGCCCGTCCACCTCGAGGTCATGGCGCCCATGGTCGCCGACCGCATCGACGCCCGGGAGTTCGCGGACGCGTGCCGTGCGGCGGGGCTGCCGGCGAAGTTCGGCGCGATGGTGGAGATTCCGTCCGCGGCGCTGCGTGCTCGGTCGATCCTGCAGGAAGTCGAGTTCCTCTCGCTGGGCACGAACGATCTCGCTCAGTACACCTTCGCCGCCGACCGCCAGGTCGGAGCCCTCTCGCGGCTGCAGGATCCATGGCAGCCGGCGCTGCTGGACCTGATCGCGACGGCCGCGGAGGCCGCCAAGGCCGAGGGCAAGAGCTGCGGTGTGTGCGGCGAGGCCGCCTCCGACCCCCTGCTCGCCTGCGTGCTGACCGGCCTGGGCGTGACAAGCCTGTCCATGAGCGCCGCGTCCATCCCGTATGTGCGCACCACCCTGGCCAAGTACACCCTGGCGCAGTGCGAACGCGCCGCCGCCGCGGCGAGGTCCGCGGACACCGCCGACGAGGCACGACTCGCGGCCCAGGCCGTGCTCTCGGGCGAGTGACCTCCGGCGCGAGACAAGCGAGACACGGCGTGCGTGGGCCGGGACGTACGTGAGACCGGGCGTTGGTGTCCGCCCCGCCGCTGCGGGGCGGACACCAACGTTTTTCAGCAGTCGCTTTCGGGCGGTGGCAGTTGGATGCCCGGCCGGTAGTCGACACCGGGCTCCGGCGGTACGGGCTCGCCGGTGTCGGCGTCCGTGCAATAGGCGGCGAACACCTCCGCCTCGCTCAGCGGCCGGGGCCAGCCGTCGCGCAGCGACCAGCCGCGGACGGAATCAGGCCCGGTGGCGGTGCTGCTGCGCACCACGAGCCCGCCGTGGCTGTCGGTGGCGATGCCGGCCGCCAGAACCATGGAGAACACCAGCGCTTCCGCGTCCGCCAGGTGCACCACTCCGTCGTCGCCGATCTCGGCGTGCAGCACCGCGAGGAGCGCAGAGCCGTCGACATGGATGCTGCACACCGCGTGGTGCGTGCCCGGCCCGACCGCCTCGATCAGCCGCAACAGGGCCTGGCAGGCCCGCTCGTACGCGGCGTGCCCGAGGTCCCGTCCGCAGTCCGCGCAGTCTCCCGCACGGGCCAGCAGCGCCGTTGCGCGCTCCAGCGTCGACTGCCGCTCCGCCTCCAGCATCAGCTCCGGCACCAGCCGCTCGATGGGCTGCCCCTCGTAAGGGATGGTGGCGCCGATGCCCGCCACACCAGCGGTGTAGCGGACCCGGCTGTCGGGCCGGTCCGGGTCGAGACGGGCGTCCTGGCAGAACTCCTCAAAGGTCGCAGGGTCGAAGAGGGCGACCGTGGTGTGCACGCCCTGGGCCGCGAGGGCGCGCAGCAGTCCCTCCATCTCCCGTAGATACACCCCGTGGTCGTCGAAGGAGAACGACGCATAGCGCCGCATGGCCGCGAAGTCCTCCTCGTCAGCGAGCAGGGCGACCGTACTGGGCACTTCACGTCGCAGGGCCCGCCGCGCGGACGCCGACTGCCTCCTCTTGTCATGCGTGCCGCTCGCACCGCTCGCGGCGGGTGTTCCGTGCTCGTTCCGCTTGCTGCTCTGCTTGCCGTGGCCGCCGTGCTTGCCGTTCTGGGCGTGCGCCATGACTCCCCCTCAGCCGATGAGCCTCACTTGCTCACTCACCGTAACCGGGGGCACTGACAACGCTACGCAGAGCGGTCGCGCGCGATGCCCTCGTAGAAGCGCAGGAGCTCCAGATTGTCCACCGAGCCGGGGTTGACGGCCTTCTCGAGCGCGGTTCCCTGGAGCAGGCGCTTGACCGGGACTTCGATCCGCTTGCCGGTCAGCGTGTGCGGGACGCCGGGGACTTCGATGATCTCGTCGGGGACGTGGCGCGGCGAGAGCTGTTCGCGCAGGGCCCGCTTGATGCGGTCGCGGAGCGCATCGTCGAGGGTGGCGCCCTCGGCGAGGTGGACGAACAGCGGCATCCAGTAGCCGCCGTCAGGCTCTTCGAGGCCGATGACGAGCGATTCACGGATCTGTGGCAGCCGTTCGACGACCTCGTAGATGTCGGCGGAGCCCATGCGGACGCCCTGCCGGTTGAGGGTGGAGTCGGAGCGGCCGTGAATGACGACGGTGCCGCGCTCGGTGAGGGTGATCCAGTCGCCGTGCCGCCACACCCCGGGGAACATCTCGAAGTAGCTCTCGCGATAGCGGGCGTCGTCCGGGTCGTTCCAGAAGTGGACCGGCATGGAGGGCATGGGGTTGGTGACGACGAGTTCGCCGACCTCGTCGGTCAGCGGCTTGCCGTGCGGGTCCCAGGCCTGCAGGTCCGTGCCGAGGCAGGGTGCCTGGAGCTCGCCGACAAAGACGGGAAGCGTGGGGACGGCGCCGGCGAAGCAGCTGCAGACGTCCGTGCCACCGCTGACGGAGGCGATCCACATGTCCTCGGCGACTTCGTCGTGGATCCAGCGGAATCCGTCGGGCGGCAGGGGCGATCCGGTCGTGGCGACGCATCCGATGCGGGACAGGTCGTAGTCGCGTCCAGGGTGGACATCGGCCTTGCGGCAGGCCATGACGTACGCGGCGGAGGTGCCGAAGACGGTGGTGCCGGTGCGTTCGGCCACGCGCCACTGGGCGCCGGTGTCGGGGTGGCCGGGACTGCCGTCGTAGAGGACGACGGTGGAGCCGACGAGCAGGCCGGAGACGAGGAAGTTCCACATCATCCAGCCGGTGGAGGTGTACCAGAAGAAGCGGTCCTCCGGGCCGAGGTCGCAGTGCAGGCCGGCCTGCTTGAGGTGTTCGAGGAGGATGCCGCCCTGGGACTGGACGATGGCCTTGGGCAGTCCGGTGGTGCCGGAGGAGTACAGGACCCACAGTGGGTGGTCGAAGGGGACCTGTTCGAAGACCGGTTCCACCGCGGCGGAGGTGAGGCTGTCCCAGTCGAGCGCGCCCTCAGGGGCGGGGGTGCCCAGGAGCGGGATGTGGACGACGGCGCGCAGCGTGGGCAGTTCGCGCCGCAGTTCGGCGACGACCTCGCGGCGGTCGTGCTCCTTGCCGCCGTAGCGGTACCCGTCGACGGTGAACAGGACGACGGGTTCGACCTGCTGGAAGCGGTCGAGTACGCTGCGCGCTCCGAAGTCGGGCGCACTGGAGGTCCACACGGCGCCGACCGCGGCCGTGGCGAGCAGGGCCACGACGGCCTGCGGGATGTTGGGGAGGTAGCCACTGACGCGGTCGCCGGGCCGGACGCCCAGGTGGCGCAGTTCGGCGGAGAGCGAGCCGACCTGGCGGCGCAGCTCGGCCCAGCTGACCGGTACGGGCTCGTGGCACTCGTCCACGTACAGCAGGGCCGGGGCCTGGGCGCGGTTCGGGTCGTCGGCGGCGCGCAGCGCGTGCTCGGCGTAGTTGAGGGTGGCGCCGGGGAACCAGCGGGCGCCGGGCATGGCCGGGTCGGCGAGCACGGTCTCGTACGGGCTGTCGAAGCGCACGTCGAACCAGTTGGCCACGGCCTGCCAGAACCGCGGGAGCTCCTCCACCGACCAGCGGTGCAGCGCGGAGTAGCCGGCGGCAGGGTCGTCCGCCGCCACCTGCGGCGCGCCGTACCGCTCCGCCGCCCACGCCTGGAAGCGCGTGATCTGCGCCGTGGCGACGCGGTCAGCCGAGGGCCGCCACAGCGGCTCGGGCTGAGCCTTCGGCTGCGGTGCGGATGTCGGTGCGGTGTTGGCTGGGCTCATGGCGCGTCTCCCGGCTGTACGCGTGGTAGGCGTGCTGTACGCGTTGTGTGCGTCGCTGCGCCCACGTGCGTAGTGTGCGCGCGTGACGCGGCTGAGCAGGACGATGCCACGTGATCGACACATACACCAGGGTGGCCCACCCACATTCGGGGGGTGCGGGGTGTGCTCCCGCCACGGGTGAACGGAAATTGAACGGGCCTCGTATCCGTTGTTCCCGATGGCAGGGTGAGCAGCATGGATGCACGTGGCCTGGTGCGGTCGGTGAAGATTGTCGGAACGGCGCAGGGGCTTCTCGCCGTGCGCTCGGCATGGCGTCGGCAGCGCGCCGACGCGGTCGCGCTCCCCCGGCAGCGGGGAGAGCGGGCCCGCGTGCCGGGACTGGTGCAGGGCGCGGATCCACAGCCGGGGGGCGGGTTCATCCGGTTCGCGCGCTCCTCCCTGCGGGTGACGGTGACGGCAAGCGGTTCGGTGTTCTGCGGTTGGGACGGTGCGGAGCCCCACCCGTCGGACGCGTTGGCGGACGGCTGCCCGGAGGCCGATGCGCGGGCGACGCTGGAGCCGGACAAGGACGGCGGCTGGCGGGTCGTCTCCGAGCGGGTGACAGTGGCGGTCTCGCGGCACGGAGCGGTGGAGATCCGTACCCCGGGCGGAGTGGTACTGCGCCGGGATCTGCCGCCGCGCTGGTGGGATCCGGTGAACGGGGTGCCGGACGCCGGCCCGGGCGGCGGTGGACCGCGCTGGGTGCAGCGCTCGGAGGTGCCCGCGGACGCGCGGTTCTTCGGGCTGGGCGGCCGGGCGTCGGGGCCCCGGCTGCGGGATGGCTGGTACCGGCTGTGGAACACCGATCCCGGCGGACGGTTCGAGCCCGGTGACGACCCGCTCTACATCACGATGCCGGTGCAGCTGGTGGTGGCGGACGCCGGCACCCATCTGATGTTCCACGACAATCCGTGGGACGGCCGGGTGCGGCTGCGCGAGGGCGAGGAAGGCGCGGGGTCGGGCCACGACCGTCCGGGCAGCTGCGAATTCCGGATGGACGGCGGCCCGTTGCGCTCCTGGACTCTGGTCGGCACCCCGGCGCGCGTGCTGCACGCCTGGGCGGCGCTCACCGGCGCGCCCGCACTCCCCCCGTCCTGGGCGCTCGGGTACCAGCACTCCCGGTGGGGTTTCGGCACGGCCGATGAGGTACGGCGGGTGGTGGCCGGCTACCGCGAGCACGGGCTGCCGCTGTCCGCGCTGCACCTCGACATCGACCACCACCGCGGCAACCGGACCTTCACGGTGGACACCGCGCGGTTCCCGGACCTGCCGGGGCTGGCGCAGCAGCTGCGGGCGGACGGGGTGCGGCTGGTGTCGATCGTCGACCCTGCGGTGAAGGCCGAGGCCGGCGATCCGGTGTACGACAGCGGGGCGGCGGCCGGGGCCTTCGTACGGGACGCCCGGGGCAAGGAAGTGCGCGGGGTGGTGTGGTCCGGGGAGTCGGTCTTCCCCGACTTCACCGACCCCCAGGTGCGCAAGTGGTGGGGCGGCCTGTACGCGGAACGGCTGGCACAGGGCTTCTCCGGGTTCTGGCACGACATGAACGAGCCGGTGTCGTTCGCGGCCTTCGGCGATCCGACGCTGCCGCGTTCGACCCGGCACGTCCTGGAGGGCCGGGGCGGCGATCACCGGGAGGCGCACAACGTCTACGGGCTGGCCATGGCACGCGCGGGCTACGAAGGGCTGTGCCAACTGCGCCCCAAGGAGAGACCGTTCGTGTTCTCCCGTTCGGGCTGGGCGGGGATGCAGCGGTACGGCGGTACGTGGTCCGGCGATGTGGCCACGGGCTGGCCGGGCCTTCGGGCCTCGCTGTCCCTGGTGCTGGGGCTCGGGCTGAGCGGGGTGCCGTATTCGGGCCCGGATATCGGCGGCTTCACCGGTTCGCCGTCGCCCGAGCTGTATCTGCGCTGGCTCCAACTGGCGGCCTGGCTCCCGCTGTGCCGTACGCATTCGGCGTTCTACGCGGGGCGCCGGGAGCCGTGGGAGTTCGGTCCGCAGGTGCTCGAGCACGCGCGCGTGGCGTTGCGCGAGCGTGAGCGGCTGCTGCCGTACTTCGTCACGCTCTCCCATCTGGCCCACCGCACCGGTGCGCCGTACGTCCGCCCGGTGTGGTGGAGTTCGCCGGCCGACCGCGCGCTGCGCGACTGCGAGGACGCGTTCCTGCTGGGGGATGCGCTGCTGGTCGCTCCGGTGCTGGAGCCGGGCGTCACCCGGCGGGCGGTGCGGCTGCCGCGCGGGCGCTGGTACGACACCGCCACCGGGGAGGCCTACGAGGGGCCGGCGCAGGTGCTGCTGGATGCGCCGCTGTCCCGCATTCCCGTGCTGGCGCGGGCTGGTTCGGTGGTGCCGGTCGCGACGGACGACGGCGGCGTAGCGCTGGAGGTGTGGGTGCCGGCAGCGGGGCGTACGGGCGGCGGGCCGGCGGTTGCCGACGCGGGCGACGGCTGGGAGCTGCCGCCGGTCGAGCGGTTCGTCACGCGGCTGATGGACGGGCAGGTGGTCGTCGAGCGGCACGGGGGCGGGGAGCTGGGCTTTCCTGTGCGGGTGCGGGGCGGCGGTGGGCTGACGCCCACGCGGTGACGCACCCGTTTGCGGATCAAGGGCCGGTGTCGACCGGATGGCGCAGTGTGCCGCGAGCTGCCGGGGGTCGCGACGTACCTTCCGGGCGCGGGCGTAGGCGGCGCGTGCGCTGGGAAAGTCGCCGAGGGTGAGTCCATCAGGCACCTCCGCCGGGGCGACCCATAGTGTGCGAGGCGGGGGCTGTCGTGGGCGGGGGCAGACCAGCCGCATTGACATGTCCCTTTCCATCAGGGCCAGTTGGCTGATAAGTCCAGTTGTCATGCCACGACTGAATGCCGTACTGCGCACCGTAGCGCTGACCGCCGCCGCGCTGGTCTCCGTCACCGTCGCTCCCCCGGCGGCGCACGCGACCCCGGAGCCGAAGGCTCCGAAGGAGTTCGTCGCCCTGCGGGACATCGACCCGACGATCCTGCAGGAGATCCGCTATTTCACGCCGCACAACTTCGTCGGCGAGCCCATCAACGGTTACCGCAAACCGATGTGCATCCTCACCGAACCGGCCGCGCGGGCGCTGCACCGAGCGCAGGTGGAGCTGCTGCGCAAGGGCTACTCGCTCAAGGTCTACGACTGCTATCGGCCACAGCGGGCGGTGGACCACTTCGTCGCCTGGGCGAAGGATCTCGACGACCAGTCCATGAAGGGGGAGTTTTATCCACATGTCGACAAGACTCGTCTGTTCGCGGACGGTTACATCGCGGAGAAATCCGGACACAGCCGCGGCAGCACTGTCGACCTGACGATCGTGAAGCTGCCCGCGGAACCGACCCGTCCGTACGAGCCCGGGGAGCCGCTGGTTCCCTGTTACGCGCCGCAGGACGAGCGGTTCCCGGACAACTCCGTCGACATGGGCACCGGCTTCGACTGCTTCGACACGCTCTCCCACACCCTCGATCCGCGCATCCAGGGCCAGCAGCGGGCGAACCGGCTGTTGCTGAAGAACACGCTGGAGGGGCTGGGCTTCGTCAATCTGGCCGAGGAGTGGTGGCACTACACGTACAAGCCGGAGCTCTTTCCGGACACCTACTTCGACTTCCCCGTGTCGCGGAGATCGCTCACTTCGCATCCGTGAGCCGACGCCGGACCGGCGGCCGGAACCACCCCCGTGGGTCCCGCGCCGCCGGTCACGCTGTGTCGGACGCGGCTCGGCGGCCTTCGGTTCTGCGGGGCACCGCAGGTTCACCCGTCCGCCCGGCTCTCGATCCCGGTGGCCTCGCCCGAGCGCGACGACCGACGCCGGCACTGACACCCGTCCGCCTCCGGCACTACCGTGCGGGCATGACACAGCAGCGGTTCGAGACGTACGAGGAGTTCTGGCCCTACTACGTGGCCATGCACTCGAAGGCGGCCACTCGCTGGGTGCACCTGGCCGGCACCCTGACGGGGCTCGCGGTGACCGCGTACGGCCTGGCGCGCGGCCGCAAACGGTACCTGGCGGCGCTTCCTGTGATCGGCTACGGCACGGCCTGGCCCGCTCACTTCCTCATCGAGAAGAACAACCCGGCCACGTTCGGACACCCCGCCTGGTCGCTGCGCGGGGACATACAGATGATCCGGATGATGCTCGCGGGACGCGACGGCGAACTCACGGAGACCGCCGCCAAGTGGCTCGCGGAGAACAGCTGACCGTGACACGCCTCTGACGTACCGTCAGATAACTGGGGTCGTCGGGAGGGGTCTTGTCGCACACGCGTACGCCAGTGGTGGCCGGCTGGTTCACCGCAACGGAACGCCCGGAGGACCTCCGGCTGCTCGGCACGCGCTGCGCCGGCTGCGGCTCGGTGTTCTTTCCCCGGGAAGGACTCCTTCTGCCGTAACCCCGCCTGCACCAGCACGGATCTCACCGAGGTGCCGCTGTCCCGCCGGGGCAGGGTGTGGTCGTGCACCGACGGCCGCTACCGGCCGCCGGCGCCGTATGTGACGCTCCTGAGCTGCAGCGTCGCTGAACCCGGGCGGCCGGCCGCGCGCAGATTGACGGGAGCGCGCGGGCAGTTGACACGCGCCCCCGACTGCAGGAGCGCCCGCGATGGGGGCGCACTCATAACGGACCAGGTAGCGGTTTCCGGCCGTGCCCGTGACGTCAACCCTGTTGGGACCCGCTCACTGCAGCGCGGGAGATGGTGCAATGCGTTACCGGAGTTCCGCAGAAAGTGAAGTCTGGATGAACCGGGCGCCCGCGCACACCCCTTGCCGCCATGATGATGATGTGTCTTCGTGGGCCGACCAACTCCGATTCGCCTTCCAACCGGTCGTGAACCTCACGACCGGGTCTGTGGCCGGTCTGGAAATACTGGCCCGGCCGGAGAAGGGCGATGTGCTCACCCATGCCCGCCGCAACCCCGAGCTTGACGGAGAACTCGCCGCGCTGGCCGTACGGAGCGCCACGCGGCAGGAAACGCTGCTGCCGCTGCACGTCAATGTGTTCGCGGCGACACCGGCGGATCTCGGCGGCCTCGGCTCACTGCGCAAGGCCGTAGACGACGTCGGACGCAGGCCGTGGGAGATCACGGTGGACCTCGGCGCCCCGTTCACGCATGTCCCCCGGCACGCGCTGCTGACGGCGGTCGCCGCGCTGCGCGCCGAGGGATTCCGGATCTGCGCGGACGGCGTCGGGGACGGGGACCTGCCGGTGCGGCTGCTCGCCGACCTCAGCCCGGATCTGATCAAGGTCGACGCGTCGGTCGTGGCACGGCTGCCGGAGGATCCCGCCTGCCGGGCGCTGGTCGCCGGGCTGCGCCGGTTCTGCGACGGCACCGGCGCGCTGCTGTCCGTCGAGGGCGTGGAGACCGAACTGCAGTGTGCGGCGGCGCGCGAGGCGGGCGCACAGATGGCTCAGGGCGACCTCTTCGCGCCGGCCGCCCGCCTCCCGGCGGCCGATGTGTACCGCCCCGCCCCGCCGCCGCTCGCTCCCGCCGGCGCGTCCGCCCCCACCGGCCCGCTCATCCTGGAGTTCGTCCAACCCGCCGCGCTGCTGGCGACGTCCGCCTCGGCCGGAGAGGTACGGGCGCTGCTCACCGCCTGCCCCGGTGTTTCCGGCGTGGTGCTGGTGGACCCCGACGGTGTGCCCGTGCGGACCGTGGACCGCGACCGCTTCCTGCTGTCGCTCTCCGGCCGGTACGGGCATGCGCTGTACGCGGACCGCCCGGCGGTTCGGCTCGCCGATCACCCTCGTACGGTCGGCCTCCACGCCACCGCCTGGGAGGTGCTGGAGGTGATGACAGCCGACGAGCGGGGACGTACCGGCGACGACGTGGCGGTCGTGGACGAACTGGGCCGCTGTGTGGGCGTGGTGCACCTGGCCGACATCCTGCGGGCGCTGGCGGAGAGCCGGGTGGAGGAGGCCGCCGGGCTCAACCCGCTGACGCGGCTGCCCGGTTCGGACACGATCAACGCGGAGGTGGAGCGGCGGATCGCCAGCGGCCGGGCATTCGCGCTCAGCTGGCTGGATGTGGACAACTTCAAGCAGGTCAACGACGGTGCGGGCTTCGCGGCCGGCGATGAGCTGATCCGCGCCGTGGGATGTACGCTCGCCGAGGCCGCCTCCGGCACCCGGGGCGCGCGCGTGGGCCATATCGGCGGTGACGACTTCCTGTTGCTGGCCGACCCGGACCGGCTGGAACCGCTGGCCTCGGCCGTACTCGACGTACCGTGGTCCGGGGGCGGACTGCCGGTCACTCTGTCGCTGGCCACCGTGCTCTGCCCGCCGGGCAGCGTGACCGATCATCACCAGGCGGCGGCCTGCCTGGCCCCGCTGAAGAAGGCCGCGAAGGCGCTGCGGGGGGCGAGTTGGGTGCTGGGCCGGCCGGGTTCCCTGCGGCGCGAGGTCCGGCGCGGGACCGTCGCCCGGGTGCCACCGGCCGGCAGCCCGCCGGCCGCGCCCGTAGGGGCACAACAGGCGGTGCCAGTCAGCGGACAGGCCCGTGGATGGCGACCTTGACGCCCTGTCAGTGCCGGTGAAGACTGCCGGACATCAGTCCGCACCGCCGCATATCGACTCCCGCCGCCGGCCCCACCCGGCTGCTGGTGTCCCCCACGCCGAGCCGAGTGCCCCGCCCTGGACGTCAGTCCAGGGGCCACGGCAGGGGAGCCAGGGGACCATCCCCACGGTGGTGCCGCTGCGCTGGCACGCTCGTTGCGGACGCCGCTGAAGTCCCCCCACGCCACCGGCTCCGCAAGCACGGGAACACGCACCCTGCACGGAGGACCGGGGCAGGCGCCCCGGGCGAGGGCCCAAGGAGCTGCAATGGACTTTCCCTATGGGGACGTATTCATAGGTGAGATCCTCGGCACCGCGATCCTGATTCTCTTCGGCGCCGGAGTGTGCGCCGCCGTCACCCTCAACCGGTCGAAGGCGAAGGCATCCGGCTGGGTGGTCATCGCCTTCGGGTGGGGCCTCGGCGTGCTCGCCGGGGCCTATACCGCGGGCCCGCTCTCCGGGGGCCACATCAACCCGGCGGTGACCGTGGCCATCGCCATCCACACCGGCGACTGGGACCAGGTACCGGTCTACATCCTGGCGCAGATGATCGGCGCCGCCCTCGGCGCCGTGCTCGCCTGGCTGACCTACTACGCGCAGTTCCGCGGCAACGAGGAGCCCACCCTC
This sequence comes from Streptomyces sp. HSS9-12, assembly GCF_054963655.1. Lineage (NCBI taxonomy): Bacteria > Bacillati > Actinomycetota > Actinomycetes > Kitasatosporales > Streptomycetaceae > Streptomyces > Streptomyces sp. HSS9-12. The sequence continues at coordinate 12,969 of NZ_JBUEGC010000064.1, forward strand.
GGGATCTTCTCGACCATTCCGGAGGTCCGCAGTCCGGTCGCGAACCTCATCACCGAGATCATCGCCACCATGGCGCTGGTGCTGCCGGTCCTGGCCTTCGGGCTGACCGAGGGGCTGGGCCAGTCCGGCACCCAGACGCTGATCGTCGCGTTCCTCGTCATTGGCATCGGCCTCTCGCTCGGTGGCCCGACGGGGTACGCCATCAACCCCGCGCGCGACCTCGGTCCACGGATCGTCCACGCCCTGCTGCCCATCCCCAACAAGGGCACCTCCGACTGGGGGTACGCCTGGGTGCCGGTTGCGGGCCCGTTCATCGGCGCGGTGCTCTCCGCGCTGATCTTCCACACAGCATTCTGAGTGCAGCCTTCCGAGTAGGAGATGTCCATGACGGACAAGTACGTCGCCGCAATCGACCAGGGCACGACCTCCAGCCGCTGCATCATCTTCGACCAGGACGGTGCGATCGTCGCCGTCGACCAGCGCGAGCACCGGCAGATCTTCCCCAAGCCGGGCTGGGTGGAGCATGACGCCACCGAGATCTGGTCCAAGGTCCAGGCCGTGGTCGCGGGCGCGCTCGCCAAGGCAGGGCTGCGCGCCGACCAGCTCAGCGCTCTGGGGATCACCAACCAGCGCGAGACGACGGTGTTGTGGGACCGGAGCACCGGCAAGCCGGTGCACAACGCGATCGTGTGGCAGGACACCCGTACCTCGGCGCTCTGCCACGAACTCGGCGGCCAGGTGGGCCAGGACCGGTTCCGGGACGCGACCGGGCTGCCGCTCGCCAGCTACTTCTCCGGACCGAAGGCGGCCTGGCTGCTCGACAGCGTCCCCGGCCTGCGGCGCCGCGCCGAGAACGGCGAAATCGCCTTTGGCACCATCGACTCCTGGCTGATCTGGAACCTCACCGGCGGGACGGACGGCGGAGTGCATGTCACCGATGTGACCAACGCCGGCCGCACGATGCTGATGAGCCTCGAGACGCTGCAGTGGGATCCGGAGATCCTCGCGGCGATGAACCTCCCCGAGGCGATCCTGCCGGAGATCCGTTCGTCCGCGGAGGTGTACGGAACGGCCGTCGGGCAGCTTGCCGGCGTGCCGGTGGCGTCCGCACTCGGCGACCAGCAGGCGGCGGTCTTCGGCCAGACGTGTTACGGCGTCGGCGACGCCAAGAACACCTACGGCACCGGCAGCTTCCTGCTCCTCAACACCGGCAACCGGCCGGTCCCGTCGAAGAGCGGGCTGCTCACCACCATGGGCTACCAGCTCGGCGGAGAAGCGCCGGTCTACTGCCTCGAGGGGGCGATCGCCATCACCGGCGCGCTGGTGCAGTGGTTCCGCGACCAGCTCGGCCTCATCAAGACCGCCGACGAGATCGAGCCGCTGGCGGCGAGCGTGGAGGACAACGGTGGCGCCTACATCGTTCCCGCCTTCTCCGGGCTGTTCGCCCCGTACTGGCGCGCCGACGCGCGTGGGGTGATCACCGGCCTGACCCGGTACGTCACCAAGGCCCACTTGGCACGCGCCGTACTGGAGGCGACAAGCTGGCAGACCCGCGAGGTCGTTGACGCGATGTACCAGGACTCCGGCGTGCCGATCACATCGCTGAAGGTGGACGGCGGCATGACGGTCAACAATCTGCTGATGCAGCATCAGGCGGACGTACTGGACGTACCGGTGATCCGCCCGGTGATCTCCGAGACCACCTGTCTGGGCGCGGCGTACGCGGCGGGACTGGCCACCGGGGTGTGGCAGGACCTGGACGAGCTGAAGGCGCACTGGAAGCAGGATGCCGAGTGGCAGCCGCAGATGCCGGCGGAGAAGCGGGACCGCGAGTACCGCCGCTGGCGCATGGCGGTCGAGCGCAGTTTCGGCTGGGAAAACCCGGACGGCAGCGAGTAATTCTCAGCACCCACGCCGGGATGGCTCTCTCCACGGGAGGGGGCCACCCGGCCGAAGCCCTACCGCGGTGCGGCCGGGCAAGGCCGAACAGTCATATGGACGCGGGTATCCGCCGTCAGCTGGTGGCGGGGACCCGCTGGGCGGCCGCGATCTCCATGGCCTGCTCGACGACGCGGATCAGTACCTCCTTGGCGGAGTCGCGCTCCCGCGCGTCGCACAGCAGGACCGGGACGCCGGGGTCGAGGTCGAGCGCGTCGCTTACAGCCTCAACCGGGTACCGCTGGGCCCCCTCGAAGCAGTTGACGGCGACGGTGAAAGGGATGCCGCGCCGCTCGAAGTAGTCGATGGCCGCGAACGAATCGCCGAGCCGCCGGGTGTCGGCCAGAACGACCGCACCGAGGGCGCCTTGAGCAAGCTCGTCCCACAGGAACCAGAAACGATCCTGCCCAGGCGTGCCGAAGAGGTACAGCACCAGGTCGTCGCGCAGCGTGATCCGGCCGAAGTCCATGGCGACGGTGGTAGTGCGCTTGTTCTCCACGCCCTCCGTGGAGTCGACCGGCCGGCCTGCCTCGGTGAGCAGTTCCTCGGTCCGCAGCGGTTTGATCTCGCTCACGGCACCGACCAGGGTTGTCTTGCCGACGCCGAAACCGCCTGCGACCAGCACCTTGAGCGTCACCGGTTCGCTGGCGGGCTCGCGACGACGCTCAGAGCGCCCGAAGACCATTGATCTCTTCCTCCGACAAATCAACTCCCCCGCGGCATGGGATGGTTCCGCATGCACTGTAGCCGCGGCAACCCTTACGGGCGCGCCGGGACCGTGGCACGGATACGACTGCCCTGGCCGGGCCGGCTGTCCACCTTCAGCATTCCGCCCACTTCACGGGCCCGCTCCTGCATGGAGCGCAGCCCCAGACGGCCGGGGAAAGTGCCCCGGGCATCAAAGCCCACGCCGTCATCGGTGACCAGCAAGGTGACCGAATCCGGGCCGGCAAGCAGGCGGAGCAGCACATGCCGTGCCCCGGAGTGCTTGGCCGCGTTGTGCAGCGACTCCTGCGCTATCCGGTACAGGGCGTGCTTGGCCTCCGGCGTGGTGTCCGGTTCGGACCCGAGCATCGCCTCGGCCTCGACTCCGTAGCGGGTGCGGAGCGCCTCCACTTGTTTGGCCAGTGAAGCGACGAGTCCGTCCGTCTCCAGCGACTCGGGTCTGAGCCGGCTGAGCACTGCCCGCATCTCGGCCATGCCGACGTCGGCGAGATGACGTACGTACTCGATCGGTTCGGCGGCCTTGGCGACGTCATGGTCCAGCAGTTCGCGGGCGGTTCGGGCGCCCACGGCGATGCCGTACAGGGCCTGGGAGACGGAGTCGTGCAGCTCCCGGGACAGCCGGTGCCGCTCCTCCAGTACGGCCGTCTCCTGCGCGGCCGTCCGCAACCGGTCGTGCTCCACCGCGGAGGCCGCCTGTCCGGCGATCATCTCCAGGACGGTGAGGTCGCGGTCGCCGGGCCGCCGCCCCTCCGGGAAGTAGCAGCACATCGCCCCGATGGCCTGGCTGCGGCGCAGCAGCGGCAGGCAGGCGACGGCGCCCCACCTCGCCCGGCGCGGTCGGCGCCCCAGGTGCGCATCGTGGCCGGCCGCCCCCAGTCCCCGGCGGTCGTCCTGGATGACGGGCGCCGCTGAGGCGATCGCATCCATCGCCGCCTTTCCGGGACTCGTTCCCAGGGGCCCGGGCGGGCCGGAGGGCGGTGGCGCGTCGCTGACGTGGCCGCCGACCAGGCGCAGGGTCTGCCCCGGTTCCAGCAGATAGACGGTGCAGCTGGCGCTGCTCGTGCGCTCCACCGCGCTGGTGGCCAGCGTGTCGAGCGTCTGCAGCAGAGTGTCCTGTCCGACGACCGCGGTGCAGGCGAGTCGGCGCAAGTCCTCGTGGGTCCGGGCCTGTTCGATCACCAGGCCGGCGGGTCCCGCGAACAGTCCGACGGCCTGGAGGTCGTCGACGGTGAAGCCGCGCCCGCCGAAGCGGTTCGCCACCTGGATCACGCCCACCGTCCGCCCGCGCACTGTGAGCGGGGTGGTCAGGACCGATGCCAGACCGGCGCCGTGGAGCGCGGAGCGGCCCTCGGGAGACTTCCGGTCGGTGTCCGAGAAGATCTCCGGGCGCCCGGTCCGGATCGCTTCACCGGCCAGTTCGGACTCCTCGGGCTTCGGCAGGCTGCGCGGAGCGGCGGTCTCGAACCCGGCGGCGGCGCGTACGGTCAGGACGTCGCCCCAGTCCAGGGCCATCACCAGTGCCGCATCGGCACCAACGGTCTCCCGTACGCGCTGGGCGATGAGCGCCAGCACATCGTCGCCGGCCGCGCCGTCGAGGATCTTCTGGTTGACCTCGGCAACCGCACGCAGCCGCTGGAGGTGCTGCCGGTGTCCGGTCATGTCGTGGATGACGACGGAGTATCCCGTGACGCGGGCGCCCGCGTCCCTGATCGCCGTGATCACGGTGTCGGCCCAGAATCTGGAGCCGTCCGCGCGCAGTCGCCAGCCGCTCTCCGAGTGCGTACCGTCCCTGGCCGCAGCGGCGAGGGCTCGGGCGAGGCGGCCGGAGGCCACCTCCTCGGAGGCGTAGAAGCGCGACACATGCCGGCCGACGACGTCCTCGATGGGGAACTGCCGCGCCAGTGCGGTACCGGCGCCGGCGCTGCGGATGTATCCGTCGCGGTCAAGGGTGAGGATCGCGTCCGCGCGGGCGTCCTCGTGGAGCAGCCGGGTGCCCTGCGTGCTCACCACGAGCACGGGCCCGGGCCGCCGCCGCCCCGCGCACCGGCGCCTTCGTGTGGCATGCCGAAAGCCACTCACACCGACCACCAGCGCTCTCTCGTCGCACCCATCGGCTCGGGCCCGGGCTGGATCAGTTCGCCTGCCGACACCAGTCCCACCTGAACGGCGTAGACGGCGGCCTGGGTCCGGCTGTGCACGCCGAGCTTGTTGAGGATGTGGCTCACATACGTCTTCACGGTCTGCTGCCCGATGCGCAGGTCGTGGGCGATCTCCTTGTTCGCCTTGCCGCGGGCGAGCATCATCAGAACCTCGGTCTCGCGCTCGGTGAGCTGTTCCGGCCCGGTCGGGGCCCTGACCTGGCCCATCAGCCGGGAGATGGCGACCGGAGACACATGTATCTGGCCCGCGGCCGCGGACTTGACCGCCTGCCGCAGCTCATCGGCCTCGGCGTTCTTCAGCAGGAAGCCGATCGCTCCCGCGCGCACCGCCCCCATCACCATGGCGTCGTCGAGGGCGCTGGTGAGCGCCACCACCTCGACTTCCGGCAGGTCCCGGCGGATTTCCGCCGTGGCCGAGATGCCGTCCATCACCGGCATCAGCAGGTCCATCAGCACCACGTCGGGGCAGAGCTCCCGGGCGAGGCGTACGGCTTCGCGGCCATTGGTCGTCTCACCGACGACGGCGATGTCGTCGTCGAGGCCGAGGAACATCCGCAGGCCTTGCCGGACAACCGCGTGGTCGTCTGCGATGAGCACTTGAACCACCACTATGGCTCTCCCGCTCGGAGAACATGGTCTGTAACAGGAACCCCGTACGGCTCACTGAGATTCCACTTTTGGGGGATTGACCCGCGCCCCGAGCCGCGGGAGAAGCCGGGGGTGCGCGTGCCGTGGGGCCTGCGTACGGGGCGGCGGTGGCCCCGTACACCGGCCCGTAGCGGGCCTGGCACGACCGGCCCGGTACGCGTACAAGCGCGCCCCGCACCCCGCTGCCGGGTCCGGCACCGGCCGGGGCCGCCGGGAGGGCCGCCCGGGCCCGGAGCGCTGTGGACCGCTCGCAGATACGAGTGACGACCGGCTCACACAGTGGCAGCGCCAGCAGGACCAGCACGCCCGCCGCCCAGCCCGCCAGCACGTCACTGACCCAGTGGGTGCCCAGGTAGACGGTGGAAAGTCCGACGGTGAAGCCGAGGGCGCCGGCGGCCGCGGCTCCCGCCCGGCGGTGGCGCGTGGCGAGGTAGGCGAGGGTGCCCCAGGTGACGACGCCGTTCGCGGTGTGGCCGGACGGGAAGATCTCTCCGCCCCGGAAGAGCTCGGCGGAACCGACGGTCTGGGCGTAGTGCGGACCCAGGCGGCCCAGACCGATCTTCACGGCTCCAACGCTCACATTGAGCAGGACCAGGGCGACCGCGAGCACGAGCAGCGGGCGCACGTTCCGGGTCCGGCAGGCCCGTATCCCCAGCCAGGCCGCCGCGGCGATGGCCGACGGTCCGCGCTGCCCCGCGACGACGATGACGTCGACGAGGGCGTGCGCCTGCGGCCACCGCGCGTAGGGCTGCCACCGCACCACCTGCCAGTCCAGCCGCACCAGGAACGACGTGGCGAGGACGCCCACGACCACCGCCCCGTAGCAGGCCGCGGTGATCAGAAGGAGAACCGTATGCCTGCGGCTGAGCGGCCGCCACAGGCGCGGCACGCGATCACGCAGGAGGGGCTCGGCCTCCTTCATCACTCGGTGCCGCCGGGCTCCGGGGGGCGGAAGCCCCAGTCGGCTGCCTTGGCGACGGCCTCCAGCTGAGACCGCGCGTCCAGCTTCTCGAGAATCTTGCGTACGTGGGTGCGTACGGTGGCGTAGCTGATGTGCAGGCGCTCGGCGATGGCCCTGTTGTCCAGGCCCTGGGCCATCAGCGCAAGGATCTCCTGTTCCCTGGGCGTGAGGCTCTCCAGCCGCTGGGTCTGTTCGGCGGATGCGCGGGCGCTCTCCCGGTGCCGGGCCAGAACCTCCATGAGCGTGTTCGCCGGGATCAGGGTCTCCCCCTCGGCCGCCGCACGGATCGCCGCGGCGATCTCGTCGCCACTGGCCGACTTGAGCAGATATCCGCAGGCGCCGGCCTCCACCGCGGCCATCAGGGCCTCGTCGCTGGCGTCCCCGCTGAGGATCACGATGGCGGTGGAGGGGTCGTGGGCCCGGATGCGGGCCGCCGCGTCGGCTCCCGTGCCGTCGGGCAGCCGGAAGTCGACCAGCGCCACATCGGGGTCCAGCTCTTTCGCCATGGGGACAACCTCGGCGACCGAGTCGGCCCAGCCGACCACGGTCAGGTCCGGATATTCGGCCAACAGCGCCCAGAGGCCCTCCGCCACCACGCGGTGGTCCTCGACGATCAGGACCTTGATGAGGTTGTCCGGCGCGCTCACGTCTCCCTGTCCCCTTCCCGGGGCCCAAAGGAGCCCAGGCCCTTGACGGGCGATTCGCCGAGCGGCACCCAGAACTCGACCGTGGTGCCGGAGCCCGGCGTGCTCTCGATGCGGCACCAGCCCCCGGCGATCTGGGCCCGCTCCTGGATGAGCGCCAGGCCGAGATGGCCCGGGCGGGACTCCACTTCGAGCGGGTCGTAGCCGACGCCGTCGTCGACGATCCGGACCAGGCAGCCGTCGTCGAGCCCCATCAGCTGCACCCGCACCGTCCTCGCCCGCGCGTGCTTGCGCACGTTCATCAGGGCCTCTTGGGCGGTCCGGTAGATCAGCGCCATGGTCTCGACCGGGGGTGTGGCCGAAAGCCGGTCCTCGAGCCGGTACTGCGTTCCGGTCTCGGCACGCATCTGCTCCAGATAGACGCGCAGGGCCGCGGCCAGACTGCCGTGCTCCAGGCTGGACGGGCGCAGATCGAAGATCAGTTGCCGCAGCCGGCTCAGCGACAGCTTGAGCGTCTCGTCCAGCTTGTCCATGACCCTGACCTCGTCCGGGTCCCGCAGTCGCCGCCGCAGCTGCTGCAGCCGCAGGCTGACCGCGGTGATGACCTGGATGGTGTCGTCATGGATGTCGGCGGCGATGCGGCCCCGCTCTTCCTCCTGGGCGTGGACGAGATGGCTGAGCAGCGCCTGCCGGTCGCGGTCGGTGACTTCCAGCAGTTCCAGACTGCGTTCGAGGACGAACTGCGCGCGCTGTACCTCGGTGATGTCCCTGATGGTCAGGACCGTGAGCAGACCCTCTTCGGTACGCAGCGGGCTGACGCTGACATCGACCGGGAACTGCTTGGAGTCGCTGCGCAGCGCGACCAGTTCCATGCTGTGGCCCGCCGGCTCCTCATGCGTCTCGGCCCAGTCGCGCAGCGATATGGTCAGCGGCTGATCGGGCAGCAGCGTCTCGGCCGGCTTGCCGAGCAGATGATCGCGGTCGTAGCCGAACAGCGACTCGGCCCGGGGGTTGGCCTGCTGGATGCGCCCGGCGGAGTCCACGATCACCATCGCGTCCGGAGAGGAATCGATGAGCTGCCGGAACCGGCTCTCGGCGGCCCGTATCTCGCTCAGGTCAGCCACGAAGATCACATACCGTGGGCGCCTGCCCTGCAGCTGGCCGCCGCTGAACTGAGCCGGGAATTCGGTGCCGTCCCGGCGGCGGCCGGCCATCCCGGACGGCGCGGTGAACAGCCGCTCGGTCAGCTGCTCGACGGTGGTGTGGAAGCGCTCGGGGACCAGGTCCCGCAGCTGCTTCTCCCGCAACTCGGCAGAGCTGTACCCGAATGTATGCCGGGCGTACGCGTTGGCGAACTCGATCCGGCCTCCGGACCCGACGACCAGCACCCCGCAGGGTGCCTGGCCGAGGAGCTCCAGATAGGACTCCTCGAGCCGGCTGCTGACCAGGTCCTCGAAGCGCCAGGACGCGCGGCCGGCGCGCCTGAGCGGCTCGGCGCAGTCGGCGGCGAGGGCCGCCGACATGCTGAACTGGCCGCGCGCAGCCCGCGTGATCGCCTCCAGTATCTCCTCGGCCGGGGTGCCCTTGACCAGATAGCCCGCGGCTCCGGCCGTCAGGACATCCAGCACCGTCTCCCGGTCCTCATGCGCCGAGAGGGCCACGACCTTGGTCTCGGGCGCTCGGCCGCGAAGGGTACGAACGGTGCTGGGTGCATCGCCCTTGGGCATGTGCACATCCATGACGAGCACCCGTGGGTGGCGCTCGGTCGCGACCCGGACCGCTTCCTCGTGGTCGGTGGCCAGACCCACGAGGTTGAGGGCGGGGTGTGACTGGATCAGATCCGCAAGCGCCTCTCGAACCGATGGATCGTCATCGGCCACCACGACGTCGATGGGCTCGCCGGCCACGGCTAACCGCCGCCTCTCCTGAGGACGGCACCCTGCAGCTCTCTGCTGCTGAGTTCGTCGCGTCGGCAGTGCGCCAGTGACGGCATGACCGCGGCCAGCGGAGCGATGAGAACGTCGTAGTGGCTGCCTATCCGGTCGCAGACGGACACCGCCGCCGCGGCGTCCCAGACCGCGGCCCAGAACGCCCAGTCCCGCCGGTCGTGTTGCTGCGCCGCGGCCAGGGCGGTTCTGCGCGCCACCGACGCGGCGACGAGGATCCGGTAGCGCTCCTCATCGGTCGTGGTGCGGCGCACCTCCGCCCACCCCTCGGCGCGGGTCTGGCTGGAGGTCTGCTTCCACAGATCGGCCACCCGGTCGATCTCTTCCGGAGAGAGGTCCTCTATGTGGGTCAAGAGCTGCAGGACCCGTCGAGAGTTGGGGCCGAAAATTGCACTCATCGGACACTCCAGGACGTGGCTACTACAACTATGGAACACAGGGCGGTTCTGGCCTACGCCTACGGGCTTCGACTCTGGCCGCCTTGGCCTCACTGGCCACCCTGATCACCCTGGCCACCCTGACCACCCTGGCCCTGGCCCTGGCCCTGGCCCTGGGCGTTGTTCACGGACGCCGTGGCCGTGCTTCCGCTCTTCTGGCCGACGAGCCTGAAGGTCACACCGTTCTCGTTGACGATCTTGTAGGCGCCCGCACCCTTGGCCTTGCCCTGGGCGTCCACCTGGAAGGTCCCGATCTTCTGCCCGCCGCCGTCATGGGTGCCACCGGAGTAGATGGTCACCGGCTCGTTCGGCGCGAAGCCGGAGACGTAGAAGCTGATCGTGGTGCCGGGCTTCGCGCCGAAGGCGCTCGGCTCGGCAGTCGGGGTGAACGGCAGGACCGTGAAGCCCGAGCGCACGACAGCCCGCGTCTGGTCGCCGATGACGGTGAGCTTCTGCGGGCCCTTGAGGCCGAACGGCACATTGAAGCCGATGTCGCTGACCGCGCCGTTCTCGTTGGCCTGCGCGGTGAAGGCAGGGATGCCGCCGGCGGAGTTGATGTAGATCAGCACGCGCTCCTTGGGTGCGAATCCCCTGGCGGACACGCCGATCCGCTGCCCCGGCTTGAGGGCGTACGGCGAGGACTTGACCGTTGGGTACAGGCCCAGCACCTGGAACGGAGCAGTGGCCGTGGTCTTGGTCTTGGTACCGACCAGCACGAGCGAGCTGATACCCGTCGGGGCCACTCCCACCTTGACGTCCGCCCGTCCGATGCCCCCGGATCCGTCGGCGTGCAGCGTGGTGACGGGAGTACCGGTGGTCCGTCCCCAGTAGACGTTGATCGTCTCGCCGGGACCGAAGCCGCGTACGTTGAGCGACACGCTGTCGCCGGGCTTGCCCGCAGCCTTGTTGACCTTGACCATGCCGATTCCGCCGCCGGAGATCAGCTGGGCTTCGGCCACGTTGTTGCCGCTGCGCTGCTGCGCGACCACCGTGGCCGGCTGGCCGCTCGACGTCTCTGGCGTCTTGAAGCCCGCGAAGATCGAGCCGCTCTTGTCGGCTTTCACCGTCTGAATGACCTTGCCCTTCGAGGACTTGCCGGTCTTGATCATCAGATCCACGGTGGACTTGGCGTCGAAGCCCGCGCCCTCGATGGTGGCCCTGGCACCAGGCGCTACCAGGCCGGGGTTGATCACGATGATGGCACCGGCGGATCGCGGGATCCTCTTGTTCCCCAGTTCGACCGTCTTCGGCTTCTTCTTCGGCTTGACGTCCTGAGTCTGGCTCTTCTTCGAGCCGCCCTGGTCACCGGTGGTGCTGAGGGCGCCGCCGAATCCGCCGCTCCGCAGGACCACCTGGACGAGCGAGCCGACGACGACCAGCACCACGATGGTCAGCAGGACCGACTTCCAGGTGATCCGCTTCCTCGGGCGTTCGGGACCGTCGTTCTCCTCGCGCTCCGGAGCGAACTCGTCCTCGTCCTGGTCCTCGCCCTCGCCCTCGTCCTCGTCCTCGTCCTCGTCCTCCGGATCGAACTCTTCCTCGTTCTCGGGATCGTCCCAGTCCTCGTCCTCGAGCACGTCCTGTTCTTCTTCTTCGTTCTCGGGAACGTCCCAGTCCTCGTTCTCGGGCACGACCTTCACCCCCAGTCCCGGTGGCTATCTCACCCGATATATTTCGACTTTGATATTGCCCTGACTCGCCGACCAGACTCTTTCGGAATTCTTCAGCGCCTCCAATATCCAGTCCTCACGGCCATCGCTGTTGTTTCCGACGATGGACTGCCGCATCCGGTTGGACATGACGATGTAGTCGATATTGCTCCATTTCCGCCGGAACAGTTTGTCCCGCACATCGGGGTCGGACGAAGCATTCCAGTGGGAATGCGCGTACGGGTAGAACGGGCGGACGTCGTGCAGTTGGGCCCAGACGTCGTCATCCGTAATGATCCTCGCGGTGGGCGGGACGTTTTTGCGCACCCAGGCGATCTGGGCTTCCTGCATGGTGGTGAGGGACAGGTGGTACTGGTCCGCGACCTGAACCTTTCCCTCGTTGTTTGTGTGCAGGAAATAGCCGGTGGCCGGTGCCAGTATCAGCAGGGCACCCGCCATCGCGAGCAGCGGCGTCCGCAGCATCGGCCGGATTCGCCTCAGCACGCGGCCCGTCACCATGCCAATGGTCATCGCCAGCATCGGAATCAACGGGGCCACATAGAAATCCAGCACCACGCTGCCGCGCGCCAGATAGAAGGCATAACCGAGACTGAGCATTCCGACGACCAGGAAACCCAGATTCCGATTGCGGTCCCGCAGTCCCCAGTACAGGCTGACGAGCATGGCGACCAGCCCGGCCAGCAGCAGAATGCGGTCCCGGGGCAGCCAACTGGTGTACAGGAGGCCGTTCTGGGTGAGCAGGCTCCCCTGATTACGGTTGATCTGCCACCACAGGGTGTAAAGCAGCGACACGTGGTCGGCGGGCGGGTTGTTGAGGTCGAAGTCCAGCCCGCTCGGCACAAGCTCGTTCTTGAGCACCGCGTACATCAGATACGCACCGATCGGGGCCCCCGCGGCGAACGGCCAGAGCGTCTTGGCGAACCGGTGGTTCGCGGAGTTCTTGATCCTCCGGTGCAGCAGATACAGGAACGCCGGGGCAAAGAAGATCGCGTTCTCCTTCGTGATCAGGGCGATCCCGAAGGCGAGTCCGCCGGCCATCGCGTCCCTGACCCGGCTGTGCTTGCGCAGCAGGCAGAACAGGCTCAGCAGCACCCAGAACATCATCAGGTTGTCCAGCAGGACCTGCCGCTGGAAGTAGATGGCGAGGGGGGAGAAGTTGTAGAAGAAGGCCGCCACGGACGCGGCCAGCACACGGCCGGACAGCCTGCGGGTGATCTCGAACAGCAGGAAGACGCTGGCGACGTGCGCCATCAGCATCAGGAACCGGCCGGTGTTGATCGCGTTGCCGAAGGTCTCGAACTGCCCTGGCAGGGGGAACACCCAGCCGGCGAGGGTGATCCAGCCACCCGGGGCGTGGTCGTAGTCGTAGGTGTACGGGGACAGCCGGGTCTCACGCAGCAGCGACCATGCACGCTGCATGTAGATGCCCTCGTCGGTGAGGTACAGCGGATAGCGGAAGAGGTGGTAGCCATGCGTGATGAGGCCGGTGAGCACGGCAACGACGAGCGCGATTTTCCCGGTTTGCCCCAGCGGGGGGAAGCGGCCTGCCTGCACGGACAGGCGCTTCTTCCTGGCCGGACGGCGGACAGGCCGAGCGGGCGGCGCCTGGGGGCTCTCGCCGACCAGGGTCAGATGCGATGATCTGCGGCTACGCGGCATTGGAGTCGCCCTCCTCGGTCGCCGAGCGGTGGGCGCCCACATGCTGGGTCTTCTCCCAGTCATGGCGGCCGAGCAGCTGCCGCCGCATGGCGCGCATCGCCGCGTAGGCCAGGACCATCTGGAAGGGCAGCCAGGCGATGGCCATCCGCACCATGGCCTTCGGCGACGCCTCCAGACCGTGCGCATGGGTGAACTCGCGCAGGCCCACCGCCTGGGTCAGGAAGTGCGCCATGAGCAGCACCACGGGCAGATAGGTGACCAGGGCGATCAGCACCGGCACCTTGAGGATGAGGATCATGCCCAGGGAGATCAGGAGGTAGAAGCCGAGCAACGCCTGCCCGTGCGGGAACGCCAGCACATAGAAGGCGAGCCACCGCTGCTTGCGCGAGGGCATCTGCCTCCAGGTGCCCTTGCTCAGGGTCTGCATAAAGCCCTGGCTCCACCGGGTGCGCTGCCGTATGAAGTGGCCGAGCGTCGGCGGCGTTTCCTCCTTGGTCACATAGCGGTCGTCGTAGACCACCCGCACCCGCTCACCCATGACTGACAGCCGCAGCCCGATGTCCGCGTCCTCGGTGAGGTTGTGGTCGTCCCAACCGCCGAGGCGCACCAGCAGAGCGCGTTTGAAGAAGACGGTGTTGCCGCCCAGTGGGATGGCGCCATGGCGGGCGTGATAATGCAGCCGGCTCTTGAACCAGAAGAAATACTCGAGGACGTTCAGCGTGGAGTACCAGTTGGACTGGAAATTCATCAACTGGACGCCGGCCTGAACGACATTGACCCGCTCCTGGACCATCACCGTGTTCACCAGGCTGAAGATCTTGGGGTGTATGTCGTCTTCCGCGTCGAAGATCGTTATCACATCGTGCGCGGTATGCGGCAGAGCCGCATTGAGTCCGTGGGGCTTGTTGATCGGCTTGTCGTTGAAGGTGACGACCTCGACGTTGTGCAGCCCCTCACGACTCAGTTCCGCGATTTTCTCCTCCGCCTTCTCTATCGTGCCGGTGTCGTCCGCCGAGCAGATGACGAACACTTCCAGCAGTTCAGACGGGTAGTCGGCACGTACGACCCGGTCGATGGTGGTCTGGATGACCTCCTCCTCGTGCCGGGCGGGCAGCAGCACGCTGAACGACAGCTCGGGGTCCACGAAGGTGTCCGGCGCCTTGGCCTTCTTCTCGGCGCCGGGCTGGTCCCAGGTGTAGAGCATCATGAAGAGGACATGGGACGACTGGACCGTCAGCAGGATCGAGATCAGGATGAGGACCCCATACAGCAGGATCATCGACTCCGCCTCCCCCACACCCATCCCGCGCTGGAGGCGAAGTTGACGGCGAAGGCGGCAGCGATGCCGAGGCCGTTCGCGAGCAGGAAGTGCATCCCCAGGTCGGCCAGGACCCAGACGACGAACACGTTGACGGCGAGGCCGCCCAGCATCGACACATTGAACTTGACGAACCGCCTGAGAGACGGTGAGCGTACGGCGAAGGTCCACCAGTCGTTCAGCAGATAGTTGTGAACCACGGCAAGCTCGACAGCGAGCGCCGATGCCACCACCAGCGGCAGACGGGCCCAGCGGTGCAGTACGAAAAGGGCCACCGAGTTGACAATCGCGCCGGCCCCACCGACCACCGCGAATTTCAGTGCTCGGCCGGTCAGCGGACTTTTCAGCAAGGGCGATCGCGCAAGGGCCGTACCTCGCCTCCTGGCGACGGTCAACCGTACGCTCGGCTGTCCGGTGCGGCCGCCGAGCGTTCGGAAATGCTGCATTGCGACTCCCTAGGCCCGTTGCATCAGGAATTGGTTGATGCCAGTACCAGGGTGCTCTCCCGGATATCGAGGAACATCACGACTCCGGGGGAGCCTGTACGCCACCTTCGGTGGATCCGTTCTCTCCCCCCAATGGGGGAGGAACGCGTATCGGCGGATCCGGCCCACTCCCCGAGATGGGGGATGGCGGATCACCCCGTCGCGGGTGCCAGCGCCGGGGCATGCGCGCTCAAGATGGAGCGGTCAGACGTCTTACCCCATCGCATCCTTGTCGGGGTGCTCGGTCCGGGCGGCTGAGCTGGTCCGGACGCCCACGGCCTTGCGTCCCGCGCGATTCACGGTAGGTGACGTAATGCCAGGTCACGTTTTGTCACGCCACCCGCTTGCTGTCCGCGCCTCGGTCTCCGCAGCGCTGATGGCGCTCACCTTTGCCGCTGGAACCGTGGAAAGCCCCGCCGAGTCCGGCGCACTGCGCAAATCCGAATGGGCGCTGGCGGCGCTCAAGGCCAACCGGGCCTGGGAGGTCAGCAAGGGAGCGGGCGTGACCGTCGCCGTCATCGGCAGCGGGGTCGAGGCCTCCCATCCCGATCTCCGGGGGCGGATCGTTCCCGGCGCGGACCTCGGAGACGGCTCCACCGTCAATGGCACGCGCGACCAGGGTGCCCCGAGCAATCAGGGCACCAGTGCGGCCGGGATCATCGTGGGGACCGGGCGCAACTACCGCGGCGACGGGCTGCACGGGCTGGCCCCCGAGGCCCGGGTGCTTCCACTGCGGGTGTACCGGAACTCAAAGCCGACCGCGGATGCCAGCGCGAAGGCCATCCGCTACGCGGTGCAGCACGGGGCGAAGGTCATCGATGTGGCCGTGGCGTTCAATTCCCCCCATCGCGCCCTGCGCTCGGCGGTCAAGTACGCGATCGACAAGGATGCCGTGGTCGTCGCGGGTGCGGGCGACAACGGCGGCAGCGACAACCGGCCCACGTATCCGGCGTCCTTCCCCGGAGTGGTCGCGGTCTCGGCCACGGACAAGAAGGCCGCCCTGTGGCCTGACTCCCACCGCGGCAAGGCGGTGTCGCTGGCCGCGCCCGGCGTGGGCATCCTGACCACCGCGCGGGGCGGCGAGTACTGGACGGGCGACGGTACCGACTTCGCGGCCCCCTGGGTGGCGGCCAGCGCTGCGCTGCTGAGATCGGAGCACCCGCGCTGGACCGGCAACCAGGTCGTCCGGCATCTGATCGACACAGCCGATCACAAGGGTTCCGCGGGGCGGAACCAGCACTACGGCTACGGGATCGTCGCTCCCGCCAAGGCGCTGGCGGACCGCACCGCGCCGTCCGCCGCCGCCGATCCGGCGCTGAAGGGCGACCGTAGCGCCACCCCGGCCAGCCGGTCCTCGGAGGGTTCCGCCCTGCTGACCGTCGGGGTGGTCACGGCGGCCCTGGTCGTACTGGCCATCATCGGCTTCATCCTGGTCAGCCGCCGCAAGGGCACCCCGGACGCGGAGTGACGGCGGATCCCACGGCAGTGAACAGGCGGTCCGGCAGTCCTGAGCGCCCTGGCCGCCTGCTGCCGCATGCGGGATGGGGCCCGCAGGGTCATCTGCCCGGATGGGCGGCGGGCAGAGGCGGTGCCCGTCTGATCACCGTGACCCTGGTGGTCGGCGTCGCCATGATCGTGGCCGCGATGCAGGTCCTCTTCGCCCAGCCCGCCGGCTCCCCGTCCCGCCTCGCCAAACCGACTTTCCCGGCGACGACGCGCTTCTACGCCGACCCCGACATGCCGGCCGCCTCGTGGGCGCGCGAGCACCCTGAGGACCACCGCGCAAAGGTCATCCGCAAGCGCATCGCCAAGCAGCCGCAGGCCGCGTGGTTCACCGAGACGGATCCGCCCCTGGTCAGACAACAGGTACGCTCCGTCGTCGACGCCGCTACAGCCCGTCACACCATTCCCGTCCTCGTCGCCTATGCGATCCCCCGCCGCGACTGCGACGAGAAGAGCTCCGGTGGCACCGGAGACCTGACCGCCTACCGGCGCTGGATTCAGAGCTTCGCGCGCGGCATCGGGGCAGACCGCGCGGTGGTCATCCTCGAACCCGACGCTCTGGGGAGTCTGAGCTGCTTGGACCGCCGGCAGGAGGCCCATCGGTTCGCAGCGCTCTCCTCCGCCGGCCATGCCCTGCAGCAGCACGCACCCCGTGCCCGGGTGTACTTCGACGCGGGGAATTCCGCCTGGCTGCCTGTGGACACCATGGCCCAGCGCCTGGGGCGCGCCGGCATCGACCGGTACGGGGACGGCATCGCGCTCAATGTCTCGAACTACAACGCCACCGGCGACGAGATCCGCTATGGGCTCGCCCTGCTGAAGAAGCTGGGCGACTCGCGGCTCGGGGCAGTGATCGACACCAGCCGTAACGGCATGGGACCGGCCCGTAAGCACCGCTTCTGCGATCCGCCGGGCCGCAAGCTGGGCACTCCTCCCACCGCCGACACCGGCATCGGCGGGATCGACGCCTATCTCTGGGTGAAGCATCCGGGCCAGGCAGACGGCTGCGCGGCCGCCGCGGGCGTCTTCCTGCCCGACTACGCCTACCGCCTGGCCAACTGACCCCCGTCCGCGTCCACGGCGGCCGGCCCCTACGCAGGGACGGCCGCCGTTCCTCTGCGTCTACGGCGGCCCTGGCGCATCGACGACCGCTGATCTTCCGCATGGACGGCGGCCCTGGCACATCGACGACCGCTGATCTTCCGCGTGCACGGCGGCCGATCACCGCGCGTCGATCGCCGCTGCCCCTCCATGCCCACGGCGGCCAATCCCTGCGCGTCGACGGCCGCTGACCCTCCGCGTCGGCTGCTGATCCCCCGCGCCCCTGCCGGCAGGCACCACACCCTCATAACCGACTCATACACATATGTCCTAAATCGGCCGAATTCCTCTACCTCAATTGAAGTAGACGGGATTCGGCCGATTGGTGTGTGCGCACTTCATTCAATTGATGTAGTGGGAATTCAATCGGGCGTACGACGATTCGGGACCCGGCCTCTCCCTAATGTTTTCGAGTGACAGCAGCCGCCCCGAAGGAGCCCCTCCGCCTATGCACAGAGTTCTCGTCGTGGAGCATCACCCACTGGTTTTGGATGCTCTCGCCGACCTCGTGGCAGAGGAGCCCGGACTAGAACTCTCCGGAATTGCGAGCACGGCCGATGAAGCAAATTCTCTGGCCCGTCGCCTGCAGCCGGATGTGGTGCTCATCGACGTGGACAGGGCCAGTCGACAGGCGAAACAGCTGGTCCACGCGCTGAGAGAGCTTCTGCCGAGGGCGCTGCTCCTCCGACTGACCGCCGCCACCAATCCCGATTGGGAGTGTCCGGAATCACACCCGAATACCGCCCGAATCGTTCTGAAGACCGCCGTCCCCGACCTTCTCAGGAGTCTTACCGAATGAATTCCCCCATGGACCACACGACCGCTACCACGACCGAGGAGAAGAAGCGAAACGTGCGCTCGACCCGAGTGAAGATGGGTATCGCGGCAGCGATCGTTGCGGCAGCCGCCGTGGGTGGAACCGCGACCGCTTTCTCGATGGATAATCTGCCGTCCAGCGGCCCGAAGAATGGCGTCGCCGAGGGTGCCCTGTCGACGAAGAAGAGCGACATCGTGGACTCCGAGGGTCGCAAGGTGACCCTGACCGGTGTGAACTGGTTCGGTTTCGAGACCGGTACCTTCGCGCCGCACGGCCTGTGGGCTCGTAA
>NZ_JBUEGC010000065.1:0-30698 GCF_054963655.1 Streptomyces sp. HSS9-12
TTTGGGCTGGGCCTGATCCCTTTCTCGGTGCAATACGTGGTCCTGCGCGCCTTCTATGCCTACGAGGACACTCGCACGCCCTTCTACAATACGGTGATCATCGCGTTGGTGAACGCGGCTTCCTCGGCAGCGTGCTTCCTCCTCCTTCCGTCGCGTTGGGCTGTCGTTGGCATGGCCGCCTCGTACGGCTTGGCCTACACCGTCGGTGTCTGTGTTGCCTGGCGTCGACTGGCAAGGCGGTTGGACGGTGATCTGGACGGCGCCCGCGTGATGCGTACTTACGCCCGTCTCATCGGGGCCTCGATCCCGGCAGCGCTGGCCGGCGGAGCGGTCGGCTTCGCGCTCACCAGGGCGCTGGGCAGCGGCGCCCTGGGATCCCTCGCAGCTCTGGTCGCCGGCGGGGCCGTTCTATTCGGCGCCTTCTACCTCGCAGCACGGCGGATGCGGATTGAGGAGCTCAACGGTGTGGTCGGCATGGTCCGCGGACGCCTCGGCCGCTGAATGGGAGTCCACGGTGCATGTCGAGCGGCTGGTACGGAGGGTTGAGGCCCCGTGCCGCCGCTGCACGGCGAGAAGGGACTGTTCGGCTGCCCGTCGGGCGGCGGCCTGTGCCGGTCGGTTCGCCCTGGCGGGGACACCTAGGCCGGCGTGCCTTCCGCCAGGCCATCGCCAAGGCAGAGGGAGTGAACGCGAGGGAGTGGACTCCACTCGTGGGCTGCGTCACAGTCTCGTCTCGCTGCTGTCGGGCAGTGTCGTCCCGCTCGAAGAGATCTCGCGCTTGGTCAGCCACTCAGGGATGGCCGTCACCGAGGAGGTCTACAGGAAGCAGATCCGTCCCGTGATCCAGATCGGAGCGGTCGCGATGGATGGCATCTTCCAGGCTGATCCGAAGCAGTAGTCACGCAGATAGTCACGCACAACGAATCAGCCGGACCTCTCGAATTCGAGAGGTCCGGCTGACCTGTGTTTCTTCAGTCGGGGTGGCGGGATTTGAACCCACGACCTCTTCGTCCCGAACGAAGCGCGCTGCCAAGCTGCGCCACACCCCGAAGCAACGAGCTCTACTTTAGCGGACCCGCAGCCGCAGACGAAATCCGGTTATCGGGACCGTGCAGGTCGGGGCCACCCATACAGACGCGTTCCAGACTGAGGTGATTCGTGCCTATATGCCCGGATCTGGAGGTGCTCAGTCGTGGGCCGTCAAAGTCAGCAGAGTCGCCTCCGGCGGGCAGGCGAACCGGACTGGGGTGTAGCGGTTCGTGCCGCAGCCCGCCGAGACATGGAGGTAGGACCGCTGGCCGCCCGTGCTGTGGGTGGACAGGCCCTTCACCCGGTCGGTGTCCAGGTCGCAGTTGGTGACGAGGGCGCCATAGAAGGGGATGCAGACCTGGCCACCGTGCGTGTGCCCGGCGAGGATCAGCGGGTAGCCGTCGGCGGTAAAGGCGTCGAGCACCCGAAGGTACGGGGCGTGGACGATGGCCAGCGAGACGTCGGCACCACTTTCCGGGCCGCCCGCCACCGCGGCGTACCGGTCCCGCTTGATGTGCGGGTCGTCCAGGCCCGTGAGAGCGACCTCGATCCCGTCGTCCAGCTTCAGGCGTCCCCGGGTGTTGCTGAGCCCGACCCATCCGGCCGCGTCGAAGGCATCGCGCATGCCCTCCCACGGGTTGCGCGCGACGCCGATGGCGGGGTCGTTCTTGCCGTTCAGACCGTGCTGGCCGCGGACCCGCTCCAGCAGATAGCGGGCGGGGTTGCGCAGGACCGGTGCGTAGTAGTCATTCGAGCCGAAGACGTACGTCCCCGGGAACTCCATCAGCGGCCCCAGGGCGTCCAGCACCTCGGGTACGCCCTCCGGGTCGGACAGGTTGTCGCCGGTGTTCACCACGAAGTCCGGGCGCAGCCCGGCGAGGGACCGCAGCCAGCGCTGCTTCTTACGCTGCCCGCTGACCATGTGGATGTCCGAGAGCTGGAGTACGCGCAGCGGTCGCATGCCGCGTGGCAGTACGGGCACGGTGACCCGGCGAAGCCGGAACGATCGGGCTTCGAAGCCGGCGGCATAGGCGATGCCGGCCGCGCCGACTGCGGTGATTCCCAGGGGTACTGCGTATCGCAGGCGCATGGCCCCATCGTCGCAGACGGTGGCCACTGCGGTCAGTCCGAGGGGCGCAAGCCCACCCGCCGGGAATTGCGGTGGGCGGTGTTGTGCGCCTCCTGGCAGACTCGTGGACATGACCACGCTCAAGTTGAAGCTGCAGGACGACCTCACTGCCGCGATCAGGGCGCGTGACGAGCTGCGCTCTGCCACCCTGCGCCTCACGCTCTCCGCGATCACCAAGGAGGAGGTCGCGGGCACGGAGGCCCGTGAACTCTCCGACGACGAGGTGCAGAAGGTGATCGCCCGCGAGGCCAAGAAGCGCCGTGAGGCCGCCGAGGCCTTCGCGCAGGGTGGCCGTGCCGACCAGGCGGAGCGGGAGCGGGCCGAGGGCGAGGTGCTCGCCGAGTACCTGCCGAAGCAGCTGTCGGACGAGGAGCTGAGGGCGATCGTCGCCGAGGCCGTGAAGGAGGCCGCGGCGGGCGGTGCAGAGGGGCCGCGGGCGATGGGCGCGGTCATGAAGATCGTGAACCCGAAGGTCGCGGGCCGGGCCGAGGGCGGCCGGGTGGCCGCCGAGGTCAAGCGCCTGCTGGCGGGCTAGCCACTCCGCTCGAAGGCTGCCCCGGACCGCCTCCCGCCGGGTACCTCGAGCGAAGGCGCAGGCAAAGGACGGGGGCGCCCGGAAACTGTCCGGGCGCCCCCTCCGCAGCTTCCCGACCGGGCAGAGCCCGCTACGGCTTCCGGCCCCCGCTAACGCTTCCCGCCATTCCCGTGGCCGCCGTTGCCAAAGCCTCCGGTGATGCCACCGATGAGGTCCGGCGGCAGGGAGAAGTCGGGCAACGGAATGCCGCCCGGCCCCTTGTCACGGCCGTGCTTGTCCTTGTCCCGCTCGCGGTCCTTGTGCCCGTCCTCGATCGGTACGGTCTGGAAGCCCGGCGCGGGCTTGCCGGCCAGCGCGCCGGACATCGCGTCCCGCCAGATGGGTCCGGGGACCCCGCCGCCGAAGACTTTGTCGTAGTAGACGCCACCGATGGTGATGTTCTCCATCGGCACCTTCGTGGTCGGGCTGCCGACCCACACCGCACCCGCCATGTTCGGGGTATAGCCGACGAACCAGGCCGCCACGCGGTTGTCGGTCGTACCCGTCTTGCCCGCGCTCTGCCGCCCCTGGAGGCCCGCCTTCCTACCGGTGCCGTCCTCCACCACGCCCAACAGCAGCGTGTTGATGGTGTCCGCGGTCTTCTCCGTCATCACCCGTCGGCAGCTCGTCTTCGGCACCGGGAGCTTCTTGCCGCTCGCGTCGGTGATGGACTCGATGGCCACCGGCGTGCAGTACGTGCCGCGGTTGGCGAAGGTCGCGTACGCGTTGGCCATGGTCAGCGGGGCGATCGTGGCGACACCGAGGGTGAGCGAGGGGCCCTGCGGCAACGGTGCGCCGCTGCCCTGCCGGACGCCCATGCTCTTGGCGAGTTCGGTCACCGGGCAGACGCCGATGTCGCCGATCATCGCCACGAAGTAGGTGTTGATCGACTTGGCCATCGCCTCCTTGAGGCTGTACGGGCCGACCTCGTCCTCCTTCTCGTTCTGGACGGTCGCGCCCTCATTGTTGGTCCACGTGCCGTCGCAGGTGCTCACCGGACTCGGATACGGCATCTTGTTCGGCGACGGGTAGGACTTCGACGACGGGAATCCCCGCTCGAGTGCCGCCGCGGCCGTGAAGGGCTTGAAGGTGGAGCCGACCTGGAAGCCGTAGTTCGAGCCGCCCATCTTGTGGCTCACGGAGAGGTTGATCTGGGTCTCGTTCTCCTTGAAGCCGTACGGCCGGCTCTGGCCCATGCCGAGGATCCGGCCGGTGCCCGGCTCGACCAGGCTCGCGGCCGTGGCCACCTTGTCGCCCTGGCTGACGTGTTTGCTGATGGCCGTCTGCACCGACTGCTGGGCCTGCGGGTCCAGCGTGGTACGGATGGTCAGGCCGCCCTGGTCCCAGCGCTTGGCCCGCGCCTTACGCGTCTTGCCGAAGACCGGGTCCTGCAGGAAGACCTCGCGCACGTAGTCGCAGAAG
The DNA here is from genome assembly GCF_054963655.1 of Streptomyces sp. HSS9-12. NCBI lineage: Bacteria > Bacillati > Actinomycetota > Actinomycetes > Kitasatosporales > Streptomycetaceae > Streptomyces > Streptomyces sp. HSS9-12. The sequence continues at coordinate 4,155 of NZ_JBUEGC010000065.1, forward strand.
AAGCCCGCACCGTTGACGGCGGTGATGCAGCCGTTCTTGGGCGAACTGACATGCAGGCCCAGCGGCTTCTTCTTGGCCGAGTCGGCCTGCGCCTGTGAGATGTCGTGCAGGTCCGCCATGCGCTGCAGCACGGTGTTGCGGCGTCTCGTCGCCTCGGGCTCGTTGTTCACCGGGTCGTACCGGCTCGGCGACTGGACGAGGCCCGCCAGCAGCGCGGCCTCCTGCAGCTTCAGATCCTTGGCCGACTTGCTGAAGTACCGGTGGGCGGCCGCCTCCACGCCGTACGCCTGCTGCCCGAAGAAGGTGATGTTGAGGTAGTTCTCCAGGATCTTCCTCTTGCCCAGCTCCTTCTCGACCTGGATCGCGTACTTCAGCTCCTTCACCTTGCGGCCGACGGTCTGCTGGGTGGCCTGGGCGACCTTGTCGGGGTCGTTGCCGGCCTCCTCGACGAAGACGTTCTTCACATACTGCTGGGTGAGGGTCGAGGCGCCCTGCGAGACCCCGCCGTTCTGCGCGTTCCTGTTGACCGCGCGCAGGATGCCCTTGAGGTCGATCGCTCCGTGCTCGTAGAAGCGGGAGTCCTCGATGGCGACGATCGCCTTCCGCATATACGGGGATATGGCCTTGAGCGGTACCACCGTGCGGTCGCGCGAGTAGACGGACGCGATGTGCCCGCCCTTGGCGTCGAGGATGGTGGTCTTCTGACTCAGCGGCGGGCGCTTGAGGGTGGCCGGGATCTCGTCGAAGCCCTCGACGGAGCCCTTGGCGGCCAGCCCCAGCGATCCGACGGCCGGCAGCGCCAGACCCGCCAGCACGGCACCAGAGAGCACGCTGGCACCGAGGAACCTCAGGGCCAGCCCTGTTTTCGTCAAGCCACCGTCGGAGCGCTTCATAGCCATGGGGTGCAGCCTACGTTCTCGTTTTGCGGACAGGCGTCCAGGCGTTGGCCTAAGCTATTCCCAACTGTCACGGCGGTGCCAGTCTGCAACATCCCTCCTCTCCCTCTCCCGGTTCGGAGTTGTGCCCGGATTGCCGCCGTGTGTTACTTGGCGTCCGTTGTGGTGGCAGGGATCTGTCGTTTCTGCCCCTTACCTCCCGTATGCCCTCCGCTCACTCCGTTGGGTGATCTGCCGCGTACGCATAGTCCGTTCGGGCCATTCAAGATTGGGCCCGAAGGGGGTGTTGCGCCCTGTCTGCCTTCCGTAACGTCCTCAACTGGCAACGGCGAATATGCCGATGCCGCCGTGGGGGAGCCTCGATTCGGGAGAGGACGGCGCCAGCATGAGCTGGGTAACCGACTGGAGTGCACAGGCAGCCTGCCGCACTACCGATCCGGATGAACTGTTCGTTCAAGGTGCGGCACAGAACAGGGCCAAAGCGGTCTGCACCGGCTGTCCGGTGCGCACCGAGTGCCTTGCCGACGCCCTGGACAACCGGGTCGAGTTCGGCGTGTGGGGCGGCATGACCGAGCGGGAGCGGAGGGCACTGCTGCGCCGCCGGCCAACGGTCACGTCGTGGCGCAGGCTTCTGGAGACAGCGCGCACGGAGTACGAGCGCAGCGCGGGCATCCTGCCCGTGGACCTCGACGACGAGGACTACGCGGCCGCGGGCTAGCCGGACCGTACGGCTCGGGCAGTACCCAGGCTCAGGCGTACCGCGGCGCAGCCCGCGGTACAGCTCAGGGCCGTACGGCTCAGGCAGCTCCGGCCGGCCTGCCGGCCGCGAGCCGCTCTCCAATGGCGCGAAGCCCCGCGAGGTCGTGCACATCGCCGGGCAGCGCGGCCACTTCGGCGACCGGCACCTCCGGGTGCAGCGCGGTGAAGCGGTCGCGGGTGCGCCGTTCGCGGGCGAGCACCTGCATGCGCTCCGCGTGCAGCCGCAGCAGCCCCGCGGCGAGCAGCTTTGCCGGATACGGTTCGCTCGCGGCTGTGGGGGAGCCCGAGCCGGGATGACCGTCAGCCTCAGGCTGCCCGTCCACGCGATCCACAATGCGGGGTTCAACAAGATTTTCCGCGGCGGGGTCCGAGGCACCGCGCGATGCGCTCTCCGGCGGATCAGCCATGGAGTTGTCCGGAGCGTGGGAGTTGTTGGACCCGGCAGCGTCCACCAGGGCCTCCGCCGCCGCGAGGGCCCGCTCCGCGCCCAGCTGCGACGCCCCGCTCCCGTGCACCCGGTTCAGTACGAGCCCCGCCAGCGGCATGTTCTCGCCCGCCAGCCGCTCCACGAAGTACGCGGCCTCGCGCAGCGCATCCCGTTCCGGGGCGGCGACCACCAGAAAAGCCGTCCCGGGCGCCTGCAGCAGCCGGTACGTGGCGTCGGCGCGGGTACGGAAGCCGCCGAACATCGTGTCCATGGCGGCCACGAAGGTCTGGACGTCCTGCAGCAGCTGAGTGCCCATCAGCTTGTTGAGGGTGCCGGTCATCATCGACATGCCGACGTTGAGGAACTTCATCCCCGCCCGGCCGCCGATCTTCGCGGGCGCCATCAGCAGCTTGATGAACCTGCCGTCCAGGAAGGACCCGAGGCGCTTCGGAGCGTCCAGGAAGTCCAGCGCGGACCGGCTGGGCGGGGTGTCCACCACGATCAGGTCCCACTCGTCGCGGGAGCGGAGCTGGCCCAGCTTCTCCATGGCCATGTACTCCTGCGTGCCCGCGAATCCGGCCGACAGCGACTGGTAGAAGGGGTTCTCCAGGATCGCCCGGGCCCGGTCGGCATCCGCGTGCGCCTCGACGATCTCGTCGAACGTACGCTTCATGTCCAGCATCATGGCGTGCAGTTCGCCGCCCGCGGCGCCGTCGATGCCCTCGACCCGGCGCGGGATGTTGTCCAGCGAGGCGATGCCCATCGACTGCGCGAGCCGGCGGGCCGGGTCGATCGTGAGGACGACGACCTTCCGCCCGCGTTCCGCGGCCCGTACGCCCAGTGCGGCGGCCGTCGTCGTCTTGCCGACTCCGCCCGCGCCGCAGCACACGATGATGCGCGTCTTCCGGTCGTCCAGCAGCGGATCGATCGGCAGGGGATCGACCGCGAGGCCCGGTGCCTCCTCCAGGCTCATCCCGCCACTCCCTGTTTCCTCAGGTCGGATGCCAGCCGGTACAGCCCGGCCACGTCGACTCCCTCGCCGAGCAGTTCCAGCTCGTACGTCGGCAGGCCCAGTGCCGCGATCTCGGCGCGCTCCTCGCGTTCCAGGCGCAGCCGCTCGGCGTGCTCCCGAGCCTGCTCCAGCAGCGGATCCACGAGCCGCTCGGCGAGACCTCCGCGGCCCGCTCCGCCGAGGCCGGCGTGGGACAGCGCCTTGGCGACCGCCGTGCGCTTGCCGTTGGCGGCGAGCCGCAGTGCCTCCTCGTCGAGGATCTGAGGCCGCACCATGTTGATGATGACGCCGCCCACCGGCAGGTTCGCGGCGCGCAGCTCGGCCACACCGTCCACGGTCTCCTGGACCGGCATCTCCTCCAGCAGCGTCACCAGATGCACGGCGGTCTGTGCCGACTTCAGCACCCGCATGACGGCCTGGGCCTGGTTGTGTATCGGGCCGATCCTCGCCAGGCCGGCCACCTCGTCGTTGACGTTGAGGAAGCGCGTGATCCGGCCGGTGGGCGGGGCGTCCATGACGATGGAGTCGTAGACCGGCCGCCCATTCTTGCCCGTACGGCGCACCGCTTCGCACGCCTTGCCGGTCAGCAGGACGTCACGCAGACCGGGTGCGATGGTCGTCGCGAAGTCGATCGCGCCGATCTTCTTCAGCGCCCGGCCCGCTCCGCCCAGCTTGTAGAACATCTGGAGGTAGTCCAGCAGGGCGCGTTCGGCGTCGATGGCGAGCGCGCACACCTCACCGCCGCCCGGAGCGACGGCGATCTTGCGCTCCTCGTATGGCAGTGCCTCGGTCTCGAAGAGCTGCGCGATGCCCTGCCGTCCCTCGACCTCGACCAGCAGGGTGCGCCGGCCCTCGGCAGCGAGGGCGAGTGCGAGGGCAGCGGCGACCGTGGTCTTTCCGGTGCCGCCCTTGCCGCTGACGACATGGAGCCTGCTCATGTCGGGGAGCCTAACCAGTCGGGCTGCCGCCTACGCACGAGGCTGTCCAGTCGGGCTGCCACCTACGCACGAGGCTGTCCGTGCCAGGCGTTACAGTCAGCCCATGACCAAGTGGGAATACGCGACCGTGCCGCTGCTCGTCCATGCCACCAAGCAGATCCTCGACCAGTGGGGCGAGGACGGCTGGGAGCTGGTCCAGGTCGTGCCGGGGCCGCAGGGCGGGGACCAGCTGGTGGCCTACCTCAAGCGGGAGAAGCAGTCGTGAGCGCGGTCGAGGAGAAGCTCGCCGGCCTGGGGCTGAAGCTGCCGGAGGTCGCGGCGCCACTCGCGTCGTACGTCCCGGCCGTCCGCTCCGGCGCGTACGTCTACACCGCCGGCCAGCTGCCGCTGGTGGAGGGCAAGCTGCCGGTGACCGGCAAGGTCGGCGGCGAGGTGACGCCTGAGGAGGCCAAGGAGCTGTCGCGCACCTGCGCGTTGAACGCCCTGGCTGCCGTCAAGTCCGTGGTCGGTGACCTCGACAAGGTCGCGCGGGTCGTCAAGGTCGTCGGCTTCGTCGCCTCGGCGCCGGACTTCACCGGGCAGCCGGGCGTGGTCAACGGCGCGAGCGAGCTGCTGGGCGAGGTGCTGGGCGACAAGGGCGTGCACGCCCGGAGCGCGGTCGGCGTCGCGGTGCTGCCGCTGGACGCGCCGGTCGAGGTCGAGATCCAGGTCGAGATCGCGGACGCCTGAGCGGGCTGCTGCCCTGGCGCCCGGTGGTCGAGCGTCTCCTTCGGACACGTGCCTCTCGAACATCGCCGCGAGAGCGCATAGCATCCGGCCATGTCCCCTACGTATGGCCAGGCAAACGGCCAGTGGTACCCGCCGGAGTGGCCCGACCGTATCCGGGCGCTTGCGAACGGGCAGCTGACGGCTGCGACCCCGCGCCGCGCCGCTACCGTACTGCTGCTCCGCGACGCCCCTGCCGGACCGTCCGTCTACATGCTGCGCAGACGCGCCTCCATGGCTTTCGCCGGAGGCGCGTACGCGTATCCGGGCGGATCGGTGGACCCGCGCGACGAGAAGCAGACGGACTGGGAGGGGCGCTGGTCCGGGCCCTCGCGGGCGGAGTGGGCCGGATTGCTCGGGACGGATGAGGCCTCGGCTCAGGCCATCGTCTGCGCGGCGGTGCGCGAGACCTTCGAGGAGGTGGGCGTTCTCCTCGCGGGCCCGACCGAGGACACGGTCGTCGACGACACCACGGGCGAGGACTGGGAGGCGGACCGGGCGGCGCTCGTCGCCCGCGACCTGTCCTTCGCCGCCTTTCTGGCCCGGCGCGGGCTTGTGCTGCGCAGCGATCTGCTGGGGGCCTGGGCGCGCTGGATCACCCCGGAGTTCGAGCCGCGCCGGTACGACACCTGGTTCTTCGTGGCCGCGCTGCCGAAGGGTCAGCGAACCCGTAATGCCTCGACGGAGGCGGACCGGGCGGTCTGGACCCGGCCCGCGGAGGCGGCGGCGGGCTACGACCGGGGCGAGCTGCTGATGATGCCGCCGACGATCGCCATGCTGCGGCAGCTGCAGCTCTACGGCTCGGTCGCGCAGGCGCTGGCCGGCGCCGCGGACCGGGACCTGACGCCGGTGCTGGCGCAGGCGGAGCTGGTCGACGGCGAGGTGGTGCTGAGCTGGCCCGGGCACGAGGAGTTCACCAAGCGCATCGAGAACGGGGGAGCGACGGGATGACGTACGCGGGTTCACTGCCCGGCCAGCCTCGAGGCGGGGCCATCGGCGGCCCGGCGACCGCACGGGCGATATGCGTCCTGGCGCCGAACCCCTCGCCGATGACGCTGGACGGCACCAACACCTGGATCGTCTCCGAGCCGGACTCGGACCTGGCGGTCGTCATCGACCCGGGGCCGCTCGACGAGAGCCATCTGACCGCGGTCATCGAGACGGCGGAGAAGGCGGGCAAGCGGGTCGCGCTGACGCTGCTGACCCATGGCCATCCGGACCACGCGGAGGGCGCGGCGCGGTTCGCGGAGCTGACCCGTACGAAGGTGCGCGCCCTGGATCCGGCGCTCCGGCTGGGGGACGAGGGACTGGACGCGGGGGACGTCATCACGACGGGCGGCCTTGAGCTGCGCGTCGTGATGACTCCGGGGCACACCTCGGACTCGCTGTCCTTCCATCTGCCGGCCGATGCGGCGGTGCTGACCGGCGACACGGTGATAGGCCGCGGCACGACGGTGGTCGACCACCCCGACGGGCGGCTGGGCGACTACCTCGACTCGCTGCGGCGGCTGCGGTCGCTGACGGTGGACGACGGGGTGGACACCGTCCTGCCGGGGCATGGGCCGGTGCTGGCGGACGCGCGCGGGGCGATCGAGTACTACCTGGCGCACCGGGCCAACCGGCTCGCCCAGGTCGAGACGGCGGTGGAGAACGGCCACCGCACTGCCTCGGAGGTCGTCGCACACGTCTACGCGGACGTGGACCGCTCGCTCTGGCCCGCGGCAGAGCTCTCGGTCCGCGCCCAGCTCGATTACCTGGCGGAACACGGTCTGATCTGACCCTGGCGACGCGACAGGCACAAGGAGGGGCCCTGCCGGCCGCAGGGCCCCTCCGGGGCCTTAACGGGCTGGAGACGACCGCGTCAGCGCGACCGCTTGGCGAGCCGCTCCACATCCAGCAGGATGACCGCCCGCGCCTCCAGGCGCAGCCAGCCCCGGCCCGCGAAGTCGGCGAGCGCCTTGTTCACGGTCTCCCGGGAGGCGCCCACCAGCTGGGCCAGCTCCTCCTGCGTCAGGTCGTGTACGACGTGAATGCCCTCCTCCGACTGCACGCCGAAGCGGCGCGACAGGTCGAGCAGCGCCTTCGCCACACGCCCCGGCACATCGGAGAAGACCAGGTCGGACATCGAGTCATTGGTACGCCGCAGACGGCGGGCGACGGCGCGCAGCAGCGCCGCGGCCACCTCGGGCCGTGCGTTGAGCCACGGCTGCAGATCGCCGTGCCCGAGACCGAGCAGCTTGACCTCGGTCAGCGCGGTGGCGGTCGCGGTACGCGGGCCGGGGTCGAAGAGGGAGAGCTCGCCGATCAGCTCGCCGGGGCCGAGGACCGCAAGCATGTTCTCGCGGCCATCGGGGGAGGCTCGGTGGAGCTTCACCTTGCCCTCGGTCACCACGTAAAGGCGGTCGCCGGGTTCTCCCTCGTGGAACAGGGCCTCACCTCGCGCGAGGGTGGCCTCGCTCATAGAGGCGCGCAGCTCGGCGGCCTGCTCGTCATCGAGCGCCGCGAAGAGCGGGGCGCGTCGCAGAACGTCGTCCACGAGATCTCTCCTTGTCGACATGCTCAGGGGACCGTGTCCTCCATGATGCCGGACGGTAAAACTGTGTGATCAAACACAAGTGTGGCGCATCACCGTCGGAACCCGTACGGCAGGGGCCGAATCCGGGGTCGTTTTCCTGGTGGCGGGGCGGATGTCGGTGCCGGGTCGTACCCTGGCCGGGTGTCCAATTCGCCGGTGAGAGCACAGGGCAAGGGGGCCGGGCGGGTGACCTCGGAGAAAAATTCCGCTGTGGGCGAACAGTCGCCCGTAAAAAGAAAGAAGGTCACAAAAGCGGACAAGTCGGAGTCCCGGCTGGCGCTGGTCCGCCGCGCGCGGCGCATCAACCGCGAGCTCGCCGAGCTGTACCCGTACGCGCATCCCGAGCTCGACTTCGAGAACCCCTTCCAGCTCCTGGTCGCGACCGTTCTCTCCGCCCAGACCACCGACCTGCGGGTGAACCAGACCACACCGGATCTCTTCACCGTCTACCCCACCCCGGAGGACATGGCCGAGGCGAACCCCGAGGAGCTGGAACAGATCATCCGCCCGACGGGCTTCTTCCGCGCCAAGGCGAAGTCGCTGATCGGCCTCTCCGCCGCCCTCCGCGACCGCTTCGGCGGCGAGGTCCCGGGCCGCCTGGAGGACCTGGTGACGCTCCCCGGCGTCGGCCGGAAGACGGCGAACGTGGTCCTGGGCAACGCCTTCGGCGTTCCCGGCCTCACCGTCGACACCCACTTCGGGCGCCTGGTGCGCCGCTGGAAGTGGACCGAGCAGGAGGATCCGGACAAGGTCGAGGCCGAGATCGCCGAGCTCTTCCCCAAGAGCGAGTGGACGATGCTCTCGCACCGGATCATCTTTCACGGCCGCCGCATCTGCCACTCCCGCAAGCCCGCCTGCGGCGCATGCCCCATCGCGCCGCTCTGCCCGGCCTACGGCGAGGGCGAGACCGACCCGGACAAGGCCAAGAAGCTGCTGAAGTACGAGATGGGCGGCGCACCCGGCCAGCGGCTCAAGCCGCCCCCGGACTATCCGGGCCGACCTGCGCCCCCACTGGGGGCGGAATGACGAGCGCGCGCGAGACGTACGGGCAGGAGTGCGGCGAGACGACGTACGGCGGCGAGATCGCCGTCAGCGAGGAGGGGCTGCCCGACTGGCTCGAGCCGGTCGCCCGGGCGGCGCGGACCATAGAGCCGCAGCAGCTCAGCCGCTTTCTGCCGCCCGAGTCCGGCGGCCGCCAGTCCGCGGTGCTCATCCTCTTCGGCGAGGGCGCCGACGGGCCCGAACTGCTCCTGATGGAGCGGGCCGGGTCCCTGCGCTCCCACGCCGGACAGCCGTCCTTCCCCGGTGGCGCCCTCGACCCGGAGGACGGCGACCCGAAGACCGACGGACCGCTGCGCGCCGCGCTCCGCGAGGCCCAGGAGGAGACCGGCCTCGACCCGTCCGGTGTGCAGATCTTCGGCGTGCTCCCCGCGCTCTACATCCCGGTGAGCAGTTTCGTCGTCACGCCCGTACTTGGCTGGTGGCGGACCCCCAGCCCGGTGGGGCCCGTCGACCCTGCGGAGACGGCCCGTGTCTTCACGGTTCCTGTGGCGGATCTCACCGCCCCGGAGAACCGCGCGACCACCGTCCAACCCAGTGGCCACCGCGGACCGGCTTTCCTGGTCCAAGGCGCCCTGGTCTGGGGCTTCACGGCCGGGGTGATCGACCGGATCCTGCATTACGCGGGCTGGGAGCGCCCCTGGGACCGCACCAGGCGCGTCCCGCTCGACTGGCGCGCATGAGACGGTGTCACCGAGCTGAACCGCTGGGTACAGCTCCAGGAACGCGGGCCGTCGCTGACAGCGGCGGCCGCGCCGCGGGTGCGAACCCCGGGCCGCAAGACGACAAGAGGAACCCCGGACCGGTGACATCAATGCGAGGCAATCTTCGGTGAACGTGCTGGACATCCTGCTGCTGGCCGCCGCCGTGTGGTTCGCGGTCGTCGGGTATCGCCAAGGCTTCGTCGTCGGCATCCTCTCGGTGACCGGCTTCATCGGCGGTGGCCTCATCGCGATCTATCTGCTGCCCGTGCTCTGGAACCGGGCCACCGACGAGGCGAGGCCGGGTACGGGCGCGGCCGTCGCGGCCGTGGTCGTGGTGATCGTGTGCGCGTCGGTCGGCCAGGCCTGCACCACACATCTGGGCAACAAGCTGCGCCGGTACATCACCTGGTCCCCGGCCCGGGCGCTGGACGCCACCGGAGGTGCGCTGGTCAATGTCGCGGCCATGCTGATGGTCGCCTGGCTGATCGGCTCGGCCCTTGCCGGAACGTCCCTGCCGACGCTCGGCAAGGAGGTCCGTAACTCCAAGGTGCTGCTCGGTGTCTCGCAGGTGGTCCCGGAGCAAACCAACACCTGGTTCGCGGACTTCAGTTCCGTCCTCGCCCAGAACGGCTTCCCGCAGGTCTTCAGCCCGTTCTCCAACGAGCCGATCACCTCCGTCCCGCCGCCTGACCCGCGACTGGCAGGCAGCCCCGTCGCTGGCCGCGCCGAGCGCAGCATCGTGAAGGTCGTGGGCACCGCGCCCGGTTGCGGCAAGGTCCTGGAGGGCACCGGCTTCGTCTTCTCCCCGCAGCACGTCATGACGAACGCTCACGTCGTGGGCGGCGTCGACGAGCCCACCGTGCAGATCGGCGGCCAGGGCAAGCTCTATGACGCGACCGTCGTGCTCTACGACTGGCAGCGCGACATCGCCGTCCTGCGCGTCCCCAACCTGAACGCGCCCGCCCTGAAGTTCACCGAGCGGGACGCGAACAGCGGTGACAGCGCGATCGTCGCCGGCTTCCCGGAGAACGGCGCCTTCGACGTACGGGCAGCGCGCGTCCGCGGCCGTATCCAGGCCAACGGCCCGGACATCTACCACCGCGGCACCGTACGGCGCGATGTCTACTCCCTCTACGCCACGGTCCGGCAGGGCAACTCCGGTGGCCCGCTGCTGACTCCGGACGGCCGCGTCTCCGGCGTGGTCTTCGCCAAGTCGCTCGACGACGCCAACACCGGCTACGCGCTGACGGCCGACGAGGTACGTCAGGACGTCGTCCAAGGCCGCTCGGCCGACAGGCCCGTGGACACCGAAGGGTGTGCGCTTTAGCCCGTTGCGGGTGCGCTAGGCCCTGTCAAGGCCCTAGTGCCGCGTCAGCCAGGGTTTGCCCCGCTCGCCGCCCTGGCACGGCCATCTGCTGCGTTGCCCGATCGACCGCGTAGGCCCACTACGAGGCCGATCCGGCGCCTTGCAGCTGACCGCACCAGGTCCACCTCGCTACCGGGCAAACCCTGGCTGACGCGGCACTAGCTGCGTGAATGGCGCAGCCGCGCCGACACCCAGCGGGCGCGGCGGCGGAGGATGCGCGGAATGCCGAGGCGTGGATCGCCCGAACGGTCGTCCGGACGGTCAGAGGTGACCGCTCGCCTGGGAGTGGTCCCTACGGCCTGGGGACCCCCGGTCCCCACGGTGTCACGGTAGTCGTGAGTCCAGCCCATATCGGGGACTGTGCCCGGGCCCCAAGGTCCGTAACCGCCCATGGGACCGCCAATTGGCGTATGCGCGAGGCAATTGGCCGTTCGACGGAAGAGCGTACGAGCGGCCCGGAGGGGCCCGGGCAGGGGGCCGCTACCGGTCCGGCTCGGGGTCCTTCAGCCAGCTCACCAGCTCGGTGGAGAAGGCGACGGGATCCTCCTCATGGGGGAAGTGGCCGAGCCCGTCGAACAGCCGCCAGCGGTACGGCGCCTCGACGTACTCCCCGGAACCGGCCGCGCTGCGCGTGCGCATCACCGGGTCGAGTGAGCCGTGAAGATGCAGCGTTGGCACCCGCACCGGCCGCTTCATGCGCCGGTTGAACTGGATGCCGTCGGGCCGCGCCATCGATCGCACCATCCAGCGGTAGGGCTCGATCGAGCAGTGAGCCGTCGACGGGATGGTCATCGCCCGCCGGTAGGTCTGGATGGCCCTGTCCTCGGGCAGCCGGGGGCCCGACCAGTCCCGGATCAGCTGGCCCACCAGCTCCGCGTTGTCCGTGACCAGCCGGCGCTCCGGCAGCCAGGGCCGCTGGAAGCCCCAGATGTGCTTGCCGGCCGCGCTCTGCCGGAGGTCGGAGAGCATCGCCGAGCGCCAGCGCCGCGGATGCGGCATCGAACAGACCGCCAGCCGCCGCACCAGCTTGGGCCGCATCACGGCAGCCGTCCACGCCAGATAGCCGCCCAGGTCATGGCCGACGAGTGCGGCGTCCGGCTCGCCGAGGGAACGGATCACCCCGGTCACGTCGAGTGCGAGGTTGGCGGGGTCGTAGCCACGGGGCGTACGGTCGCTGCCCCCGACCCCGCGCAGGTCCATGGCGACCGCCCGGAAGCCCGCGTCGGCGAGCGCCGTCAGCTGGTGCCGCCACGTCCACCAGAACTGCGGAAAGCCGTGCAGTAGCAGGACCAGCGGGCCGTCGCCGACCTCGGCGATATGGAAGCGCGCGCCGTTGGCGGCGACATCGCGGTGCGTCCAGGGGCCGTCGGGCCGTACGACGGAGCCGGCAGTGTCGGAGGTCATACGGATGAGCGTGTCACAGTCGAGCCGGCCGGAAGCTTGCCGTCGGCACGACGCGGATGCGGCTTGACGCTCCCCAGCACGGCAGCCGTCTCCTTGGCCAAGGTGATGCTCTTCCGCGGGGGCTTGATCTTCTTGAGCTTGGCGACGGCGACGAGCCCGAGGAGCGCGGCGATCAGCAGATAGGCGCCGCCGACGATGAGGAAGGACCAGGCGAGGCCCAGACCGAGGTTGTGGATGCCGTACGCCGCGGCGAAGCTCAGCACCGGGAGGGCGAACAGCGCCAGGACCCCGGCTGCCGCGATCGCCCCGCCGCCGATGCCCACGCGCTTGATGTCCCGGCGGATCTCGGCCTTGGCCAGGGCGATCTCGTCGTGCACCAGGGCGGACAGCTCGGCCGTCGCCGAGGCGACCAACTGGCCGAGGCTGCGGTCGCCGTCCTGCTCGGCTGTGCTCATCGCTTCATCTCCTCTTCTCTGCTCTGTCGGGCGTGCCGGTGATCCTGCCGGAGTTCTGCCGGAGTTCGCGCCGGATGCCGGATTTCCTGTCGGACCTACCAGTCGGTTGCCCTCCAGATCATGCCGGACTGTCGTCCTTTGTGCTCCCGCCCGCGGGGCTTTGCCGCGCGGCCGCCGCGGCGAGCCGGCGGTGCTCGGCGGCCTTCGCCTCGAGGATGGCCGCCATCCGGAGGTGGTATTCCGGGTTGCCGGGCTCGTAGATGTCGGGGATGCCGTCCTGCTCCTCGTCCCGCTCTTCGTCGGCGCAGAGCCTCTGGTAGCGCACGTCCCGCACCTTGAGCAGGACGCTCGCGAGGACCGCTGCGATGGACGAGCCGGTCAGTACGGCCGCCTCGACCTCGTCGGCGAGCAGCGGGTCGTGGGGGAAGGCCGGCTCGCCGATGAGGAGACGGTGAAGCCGATCCCGGCGCGGCGGCGACCGCGAGTACGTCCGCCCAGGCGAGGTTCTCGCCGGCGCAGCGCGTGGTGGAGATCCGCGTCGAGACCGCGATGATCAGGATCGTGACCAGGTCGTCGACGACGGCAAGGATGAGCAGGAAGGCCCGCAGGGAGGAGGGCAGGGAAGTACCGATGACGGCCAGGACGGCGAGGGCGAAGGCGATGTCGCCCCGGCGCGCCCCAGATGACAAGCCTGACAGAACGCGTAAGGGGCGCCCGGACACTGCTCCGGACGCCCCTTGTGCGGGGCAGGGCCGCCTGCGTCAGTCCTCGCTGGGAGCGCTCGGCAGCTTGCTCTGGATGAGCTCCATGACGGAGGAGTCGGTGAGCGTCGTGACATCACCGAGGGCGCGGTTCTCGGCGACATCGCGCAGCAGCCGGCGCATGATCTTGCCGGAGCGGGTCTTGGGCAGCTCGGCCACCGGCAGGATCCGCTTGGGCTTGGCGATCGGGCCGAGCGTCTTGGCGACATGCGCCCGCAGCTCCTCGACCAGGCCCTCGTCCTCCGACACGGTGCCGCGCAGGATGACAAAGGCGCAGATGGCCTGGGTGGTCTGCGGGTCGGTGGCGCCCACGACCGCGGCCTCGGCGACCTTGGGGTGGGACACCAGCGCCGACTCCACCTCGGTGGTGGAGATGTTGTGGCCGGACACCAGCATCACGTCGTCGACCCGGCCGAGCAGCCAGATGTCGCCGTCGTCGTCCTTCTTCGCGCCGTCGCCGGCGAAGTAGCGGCCCTCGAACCGCGACCAGTAGGTGTCAAGGTAGCGCTGGTCGTCGCCCCAGATCGTACGGAGCATGGACGGCCACGGCTCGGTGAGGACCAGGTAGCCGCCGGAGCCGTTGGGGACCTCGTGGCCGTCGTCGTCGACGACGGTGGCCGAGATGCCAGGGAGCGGGACCTGTGCCGAGCCGGGCTTGGTCTCGGTGACCCCCGGCAGCGGGCTGATCATGATGCCGCCGGTCTCCGTCTGCCACCAGGTGTCGACCACGGGGGTCCGGTCGCCGCCGATGTGCTTGCGGTACCAGATCCAGGCCTCGGGGTTGATCGGCTCACCGACCGATCCCAGGATCCGCAGGCTGGAGAGGTCGAACTTGGCCGGGATGTCATCGCCCCACTTCATGCAGGCGCGGATCGCGGTCGGGGCGGTGTACAGGAGCGTGACGCCGTACTTCTGCACGATCTCCCACCAGCGGCCCTGGTGCGGGGTGTCCGGCGTGCCCTCGTAGAGGACTTCGGTGGCGCCGTTGGCCAGCGGGCCGTAGACGATGTACGAGTGGCCGGTCACCCAGCCGACGTCGGCGGTGCACCAGTAGACGTCGGTCTCCGGCTTGAGGTCGAAGACGGCGTGGTGGGTGTACGACACCTGGGTGAGGTAGCCGCCGGAGGTGTGCAGGATGCCCTTCGGCTTACCGGTCGTACCGGAGGTGTAGAGGATGAAGAGCGGGTGCTCGGCGTCGAACGCCTCCGGGGTGTGCTGCTCCGACTGGCGGTCCATCAGCTCGTGCCACCACACGTCGCGGCCCGAAGTCCAGTCCACCTCCTGGCCGGTGCGGCGGACGACGAGGACGTTGCGGACATTCTCCGTACCGGGGCGGGTCAGCGCCTCGTCGACGGCGGGCTTGAGCGCCGAGGGCTTGCCGCGCCGGTAGCCACCGTCGGAGGTGATGACGACGCGGGCGTCGGCGTCCTGGATGCGGGTGGCGAGCGCGTCCGCCGAGAAGCCGCCGAAGACGAGCGAGTGCGGGGCGCCGATGCGGGCGCAGGCCAGCATCGAGACGACCGCTTCGGGGATCATCGGCAGATAGATCGCGACCCGGTCGCCCGCCCGGACGCCCAGCTCGATCAGGGCGTTGGCCGCCTTGGAGACCTCACGCTGCAGCTCGGCGTAGGTGATCGAGCGGGTGTCGCCCGGTTCGCCCTCGAAGTGGATGGCGACCCGGTCACCGAGCCCGTTCTCGACATGCCGGTCCACGCAGTTGTAGGCGACATTGAGCTTGCCGTCGGAGAACCACTTGGCGAAGGGCGGATTGGACCAGTCGAGAGTCTCCGTCGGCTCGGTGGCCCAGGACAGTCGACGAGCCTGCTCGGCCCAGAAGCCCAGCCGATCCGCCTTGGCCTTCTCATAGGCATCCGCGGTGACATTGGCTGCGGCGGCCAGCTCGGCGGGGGGTGTGAACCGCCGCTCCTCCTTGAGCAGGTTGGCCAGGCTTTCGTTGCTCACGACATCTCCCTTTCCCAGGGTGTCCGTTGTGTCCCAGGCCATAGCTCATCAGGCCATGCCGCACCCTGACAAGGGGCGACGGGACAGCTGGTTTAGACCTCTTCGCCGGCCCTTTCCTGGTGGGTCAGCGAATCAGGATGTACTCGGACAAACGCCCCGATCGTGGGGTCCAGAAGATACGCCTGCGCCTCCCCGACATGGAAGTACATACCGTGCAGCTCCAGTGAGCCATCGGCCATCCGGCGGGCCACGGACTCATGGGCCTGAAGATGGTGCAGCTGCTGGACCACATTGTCCAGGCACAGCTGCTCGACGGCATCGGCCGACGGCCGGTCGACGATCCGCGGGGCACCGTCACCCTGGCGTGCCATGCGCTCCAGGCTGGGCAGGCCGTGCCGCAACCAGCGCTTCAGTGGCGTCTGGGGCCCGCCGGGCGCCGAGCCGAGCAGCGCCTGCATGGCCCCGCAGCCGGAGTGCCCGCACACCGTGATGCTGCTGACCTTCAGGACGTCGACGGCGTACTCGATCGCGGCCGCCACCGAGTCGTCGCCTGCCTCAGAACCGGGCAACGGCACCAGGTTGCCCACATTCCGCACCGTGAACAGATCGCCCGGCCCGCTTGAGGTGATCATGCTGGTCACAAGCCGGGAGTCGGCGCAGGTCAGAAACAGCTGGGAGGGCCGTTGTCCCTCACGGGCCAGGCGCGCCAGCTCCCCCCGCACCAGCGGAGCGGTGTTCCGCTGGAACGCGCTCAGCCCGCTGGCCAGCTGACCGCCGACGGCTGTCGCCTGACTCGCGGACTGTGGCTGCGTGCAGTGATGATTGCGCCATGGGGTCCACGGGCGGCAGATGTGTGCGGAGGCGGGCTCGGCGATCCGCTCCGCGGCCCGGCGGGTGATGGTGGCCGTGCCGCCGAGGGAGGTGTGGGTGTCCCGCCAGTGCTGCACAGTTTCGTACGCTGCGTGGTCCATGAAGGAGCCGTCCAGCTCCACCACCGCGTGCGCCCGTTCCGGCACCTGGGCCAGCACCCGGCTCAGCCGTGGGACCGCGAGGAACGTCAACTGGCCGCGCACTCGTACCCGGTGAGTCCCCCTCACCTGCTCTATGGTGAGGCGGGTACGGGTCAATCGGTGCAGTGCGAAGGCCACCGCGACGGCAATGCCCACGGCCACGCCCTCCAGCACTCCGATCAGCACCACGCCAGCGACCGTCGCCGCGTAGACCGGGAACTCCTGGTGCCGGTGCACATTGCGGATGTGCGCGAAGCTCACCATCTGCACGCCGACCACCATTACCAGCGCCGCCAGCGCTGCCAGTGGAATCAGCTCCAGCAGGGCGACCAGGAGCCCGGCCGCCACTAGCACCCACACGCCATGCAGCACACTGGCGCCCCGGCTGACCGCCCCGGCGCGTACGTTGGCTGAGCTGCGCACCGCGCCACCGGAGACCGGAAGCCCGCCCAGGAGGCCCGACACGGCGTTGGCCACGCCTTGGCCGCGCAGCTCCCGGTCCAGGTCCGCGCGGCGCCCGGCCGGACCTGGTCGGCTGGCCGTCAGCTTGTCGACGGCCACCGCTGACAGCAGCGACTCCAGGCTCGCCACCAGCATGACCGTGAACACCGCCGCCACCAGGCCCAGCACCGGTCCGTGGGGGACCTCCGGCAGGACGTGCGCCCGCCACGACGGCAGGTCGACGCGCTCCAGTCCGGGCGCGGCCATCGACGCCACGGCCGTCGCCACCGCCACCGAGGCGAGCGCGGCAGGGACCCGGCGCAGCAGCCGGCCCGTACGGCCCGGAACCCGGCCCCATACGACCAGCACGGCGATGGTCAGCGCCCCGATCGCCGGAGCCGCGGGATCCATATCGGCCAACTGGCCCGGCACGGCTCGGAGGTTGTCGAGCGTGGTGCTCTCCGGGGCGGCGCCGAGCACGATGTGCAGTTGGGCCAGGGCGATGGCGACACCGATGCCGGCCAGGGTGCCGTGAACGATGGCGGGGCTGACGGCGAGTGCACTGCGCGCCGTCTTCAGGCAGCCCAGGCAGATTTGGAGCACCCCGGCGCAGATGGTGAGGGCGCAGGTGGTGCGCCAGCCGTAGAGCTGGATCAGCTCGGCGGTGACGACGGTGAGGCCCGCGGACGGCCCGCTGACCTGGAGCGGGGTGCCGCCGAGCAGTCCGCCGAGGATGCCGCCGACCGCCGCGCCGACGAGCCCGGCCTGGAGCGGGGCGCCGATGGCGACCGCGAGCCCGAGGGACATCGGGATCGCGATCAGGAAGACGGTGACGGACGCGGAGACATCGGCGGCCCGGAGCCGGGCGCGCCCGGGGCCTGCGGGCGGCGGGCCGGGGTCGGGTTTGCGGGGCGTGGGCTCGGCCGAGAGGGGGTGGGCCGGGCGAAGGGCGCTCGAGGGGCGTTCGATGCTCGTGGGGGTGCAGGCAGACATGGTTCCCGTCTCCTCCGGGGCTGCGCGGTCGCGGTCATACGCGGCCGTGGGTCACGGCGTACAGCGGCGGGATGGCGAATCGTCCGGGAACCGACACGGTGGTGCTCGCCCGACGACCCTCAACTCTGAGTAAACGAATCGTAATTCTGAGTAAAGAGCAGGGCAAGACGTGCCTGTCAGGGGCGGCGTTACTTGCTTCGATCGAGTGAATAAGTGCTACTGATCCCCACCGCCGCAACGGCGGGGATCAGTGCTGACGCCGGTCTTCCGTCACGCGGGCTGCGGAGCGGTCGCCGCCCTCTCGTCCAAGGTGAAGGCGGGATCAACCTGGGCCGCCAGATCAGCGCCGGTCTTGGCGTTCCCCCAGCTCTCCGCGTTCTTCAGATGGAAGTGCACCATCTGGCGTGTGTAGCGCTCCCAGTCGCGCCGCTCGTATGCGCTGTCGGCCGTTGCGTGGACCAGTTCCAGCGCACGGCGGTTGGCGGGTTCCAGCAGCTCAAAGCGGGGCGGGCGGCCCTTCTCCATCGCCCGCACCCAGTCGGAGTAGCCGACGGTGACCAGCAGATCATCGCCGACCTCCTCGCGCAGGAAGTCCAGATCGTCCGGCCCCTGAACCTTGTTGCCGATGACGTGCAGGGCGACGCCGAAGTCGCGGGCGTACTCCTTGTACTGGCGGTAGACCGCGATGCCCTTCCGGGTGGGCTCGGCCACCAGGAAGGTCGCGTCGAAACGGGTGAACATCCCGGAGGCAAAGGAGTCGGAGCCGGCCGTCATGTCGACGACGACGTATTCGTCCCGGCCGTCGACAAGATGGTTGAGGTACAGCTCGACCGCCCCGACCTTCGAGTGATAACAGGCGACCCCGAGATCGGACTCGGTGAAGGGGCCGGTCACCATGAGCTGTACCTGATCGCCACCCTCGAGTTGTACGGACCGGGCGCAGGCGGCGTAGACCGGGTTGTCCTCCCGGATCCGCAACAGGCGCGAACCCTCGCCCGGCGGCGTGGTCTTGATCATGGTCTCGGCGGAGGCGATGCGCGGGTTGGTGCCCCGCAGATAGTCCTTGATCAACGGCAGGTGCGCTCCCATGGCGGGCAGCGCGGCGGCCGTCGCCTCGTCGAGACCGAGGGCCGGGCCCAAGTGCTGGTTGATATCGGCGTCCACCGCGACCATGGGGACGCGGGCGGTGGCGAGGCGACGAATGAACAGTGAGGACAGCGTGGTCTTGCCGCTGCCGCCCTTCCCTACGAAAGCGATCTTCATATTCACCAAGAGTAAGCGCATTGCTGCCTTGAGTAAGCGCTGTGCGTGAAGAAGACCACTCCATCGAGGGGCCGGGGTGCTGAGTGCGTAGGGTCGTACCCATGGGTACGAATGCCGATCCGCTGGCCGCTCTCGGTGTGCTCCCGGGCGTGGCTGACTCCGTGGACTCCGTGCGCAAAGCCGTGGACCGGGTTTACGGCCATCGGGTGATGCGCCGTCGCAGCAACGAGATCACCGCGGAGGCCGCCCTGCGTGGAGCGCGCGGCTCCGCGGCGCTGGCCGGCGCCGACTGGGCGCTGGAGGAGGTGCGTCGGCGCAGCGACTTCGGGGGCGAGGGCGAGCCGAGGACGGTGGGTGCGGCGCTGCGGCTGACCGCCGAGGCGGGGCAATTGCTCAGCGTCTGGCGGCAGTCGCCGCTGCGGGTGCTGGCCCGGCTGCATCTGCTTGCGGCGGGTGGGTCCGCCCCGGATCAGACCGTGGGGCGCCCGCGCCTGGCAGGCGAGACGGTGTGGGAGCCTTTGATCGAGCTGCCGCTTCCGGACGCCGACGAGGTGGCCGGGCGCCTGGAGGGGCTGGCGGGGCTGCTGTTGGCGTCTTCCGGGGCAGGTGGCTCGCAGGCAGGCGGCGGCGGGCAACGGGAGGGCCAAGCACCGGCGCTGGTGACCGCCGCGGTGGTGCATGGCGAACTGCTGGCGCTACGGCCTTTCGGGTCGCACAACGGTCTGGTGGCACGGGCGGCGCAGCGGATCGTACTGGTCGGCAGCGGGCTGGACCCGAAGTCCATCTGTCCGGCCGAGGTTGGGCACGCCGAACTGGGGAGCGCGGCCTACAAGGCGGCCCTCGACGGCTATGTCTCCGGGACGCCGGAGGGGATGGCCGAGTGGATCAGCCACTGCGGGCGCGCGGTGGAGCTCGGGGTGCGGGAGACCACGGCGGTGTGCGAGGCGCTCCAGCGCGGCGCCGCCTGAGCCGACGACGCCGGGGCACGCCGGAATGTCGGCCGACCGGGAGAGCTGACCGCGGAGAACTGACCCCAGCGTGAACAAGGTTGCGGCGGTACCAAGTGTGGTACCGCCGCTGGCACGTTCACCGGGTTACCAGGCGTGCACGATAGATGCCCATCAGGTCGGATGCTTTGCCCGTCACCTGGTGCGGCTGGCCCGTAATCGACGGGTCGGCGTCGCGTGGGTGCCCTGCGTCCGTGCTTCGGTCCGTGGGGCCTGGTGCGTCAGCGGGAAGATCCTCCCGGATTTCCCTGGTCTCGCGGGCCGTTGCCTCCTTTGTACTCCAGGACCCGGATAAGCGGAAGAGCCGCCTTCGGTTCTTTACCCATAACGTCAAACGGGGGCATAGGGGGTTCGGCGTCGGCTGGCGTACCAGACCAGTCCGGCGGTGACGGCGGCCGCGCCCACCGCGGCGACCAGCGCGAGCACCGGGCGGGGCGGGAGGGACAGCGACGGCAACCGCTGCTTCAGCCGGACGGGACGGTTGAAGGTGAGCACCGGCCAGCCACGGGCGACAGCCTCGCGGCGCAGCCCTCGGTCGGGATTGACGGCGTAGGGATGCCCGACGGACTCGAGCATCGGGATATCGGTCACCGAGTCGCTGTAGGCGTAGCAGCGCGCCAGGTCGTACCCCTCGCTCTCGGCAAGCTGGGCGATGGCCTCTGCCTTGGTCGGTCCGTAGGCGTAGTACTCGATCTCCCCTGTGAAGCAGCCGTCCTCGACGATCATGCGGGTGGCGATCACCCGGTCGGCACCGAGCAGCTCGCCGATCGGCTCCACGACCTCCGCGCCCGAGGTGCTGACGATCACGACATCGCGGCCGGCGGTGTGGTGCCGCTCGATGAGCGAGGCCGCCTCGTCGTAGATGATCGGGTCGATCAGGTCGTGCAGGGTCTCGGCGACGATCTCCCGCACCTGCTGGACGTTCCACCCGCGGCACAGGGCGGAGAGATACTCCCGCATCCGCTCCGTCTGGTCGTGGTCGGCACCGCCCACGAGATAGACGAACTGGGCGTAGGCGGTGCGCAGTACGGCCCTGCGGTTGATCAGGCCACCTTGATAGAAGGACTTGCTGAAGGTCAGCGCGCTCGACTTCGCAATCACCGTCTTGTCGAGATCGAAGAAGGCGGCTGTGCGCGGCAAGGAGTGGTTTTCCACGAGGCTGAGCATAGGCGCCCGCCATTCGGCGTAAGCTGGGGCGCGTGGGTTTGCCTGAGAAGGCTCTCGGGTACACCATGGAAGTCACGGATCGTTCGCGACCGTGCTAACCCGGTCCGACTCCTCCCCCCCCGAGTCGGCCGTGGGGACGACCCCCGCTCTCCCCCCCGGCGGGGGTCGTCGCATGTCCGGGGCCGTTTTGCCGTTCATTTCCGATCACGGCTCCTTCCGGTTGCTCAGTGCCGCGCGGCGGTGCCACATGCATGTGCGTAACCCAGTGTAATCAGTGCGCTGCGGAGCGGAAGTCGCTGGTATAGGTGACCGGGATATTCACAACTCATGAGTTGTCCACAGTTTTGGACCAAGATCCACAACATTTCCAGGATGCCTGCACGGTGATTCCCGCGATGTTCGCGAACGCAAGAGCGCGAAGCGAGACGGGGAGGGAACTGTGGCTGGATCCACGACATCCGATCGGTTCAGGACCGCCGATGGACAATCGGGCCGACCGCTGATCGTCACGGAGGACGAGCGGCTGCTTGACGACCTGCTGCGGCTGTGCGCCGCGGCCGGCGCCGAGCCGGAGGTCTCGTACGGCCTGCCCGCCCGCACAGGCGGCTGGGAAACGGCCCCGCTGGTCCTGGTCGGGGACGACGCGGCGCACCGCCTGCGCGGGGCGGTCCGCAGATCCGGGGTCCTGCTGGTGGGACGGGACCTGGACGACCCGGGTGTCTGGCGGCAGGCGGTGGACATCGGCGCTGACCATGTGGTCTTCCTGCCCGACGCGGAGACCTGGCTGGTCGACCGGATCGCCGACGCTGTGGAAGGTGCCGGCGAGCAGGCGCTGACGGTGGGCGTGATCGGCGGCCGCGGTGGTGCCGGGGCCAGCACCCTGGCTTGCGCCTTGGCCGTGAGCGCCGCCCGAGCGGGCCGGCGCACCCTGCTCGTCGACGGCGATCCACTCGGTGGCGGACTCGATGTGCTGCTGGGCGGAGAGGACGCCGAAGGACTGCGCTGGCCCGCCTTCGCCCAGTCGCGCGGCCGGGTCGGTTGCGAAGCGCTGGAGGAGTCGCTGCCCGAGCTGCACTCGCTGCGTGTGCTGAGCTGGGACCGGAGCGATGCCGTGGCCGTACCGCCGGAGGCGATGCGGGCGGTGCTGGCCGCCGCGCGCAGGCGCGGCGGTGTGGTGGTCGTCGATGTGCCGCGGAGGGTGGACGAAGCGGCCGCCGAGGCCCTCGCCCAGCTGGACGTAGGGCTGCTGGTCGTGCCCGCGGAGCTGCGCGCCGTGGTCGCCGCGCACCGGGTCGCGGGGGCGGTGCGCATGGTGCTGGGGGATCTGCGAGCGGTCGTCCGCTCGCCGGGCGGCCCCGGGCTGGACGACGAGGAGATCGCCCGGCTTCTGGAACTGCCGCTCGCGGGCGTACTCCCGTCGGAGCCGGGCCTTCTGGAGGCCACCACCCGGGGGGCTCCGCCGGGGGCTGACGGCCGTGGGCCGCTGGCCCGGTTCTGCGCCGCGTTCTGGGAGCAGGTGCTGCCCGCGAGCGTCGCTTCCGGCACAGGGGAAGGCAGGGGCACCGCATGAGCCGCGGGAGCACGGTATTGGGCGGTTCGATGGACGTTTCGCTGCCGGAGCCGCTGCTGGAGGCCGTGCGGCTGCGCCTCGCGGAGACCGGGGCGGACCCCACGCCCGCCCGCGTGGCTGCCGCCCTGAGGGAGGAGGGGAGGCTGCTCGGCGACACCGAGGTACTCGGTGTGGTGACCAAGCTGCGCTCGGAGCTGGTCGGCAGCGGCCCGCTGGAGCCGCTGCTCGGCGAGCCGGAGGTCACCGATGTACTGGTGATCGCGCCGGACGAGGTGTGGGTGGACCGGGGCCACGGGCTGGAGCGTACGGAGGTCGCCTTTCCCGACGCGGCGGCGGTGCGCCGGCTCGCACAGCGCCTGGCGGCAGTGGCGGGGCGACGGCTGGACGACGCGAGGCCGTGGGTGGACGCCCGGTTGCCGGACGGCACCCGGCTGCACGCGGTGCTGCCGCCGGTGGCCGTCGGATCGACCTGCCTGTCGCTGCGGGTGGTGCGCCCGAGAGCGTTCGGCCTTGACGAACTGGTCGCGGCGGGGACCGTACCGCCGGGCGGCGACCGGCTGCTGCGGGGGATGCTGGACGCGCGGCTGTCCTTTCTCATCAGCGGCGGGACGGGCTCCGGCAAGACGACCCTCCTCAGCACCCTGCTGGGGCTGGTGTCACCTGACGAACGGATCGTCCTGGCCGAGGACTCCGCGGAGTTGAGACCCGACCATCCGCATGTGGTGCGGCTCGAGGCACGGCCGGCGAACCAGGAAGGCACCG
This sequence comes from Streptomyces sp. HSS9-12, assembly GCF_054963655.1. Taxonomy (NCBI): domain Bacteria; kingdom Bacillati; phylum Actinomycetota; class Actinomycetes; order Kitasatosporales; family Streptomycetaceae; genus Streptomyces; species Streptomyces sp. HSS9-12. The sequence goes on from NZ_JBUEGC010000065.1 coordinate 27,451, forward strand.
GTCGGGTCACACTGCGGGATCTCGTACGGCAGGCGCTGCGGATGCGACCGGACCGGCTGGTGGTCGGCGAGGTGCGCGGTGAGGAGGTGACAGATCTCCTCGCAGCCTTGAACACGGGACATGAGGGCGGCTGCGGGACGGTGCACGCCAACGCCGCAGCGGATGTCCCCGCGCGGCTGGAGGCACTCGGCTCCACCGCGGGGCTCGACCGGGCCGCGCTGCACAGCCAGTTGGCGGCGGCGCTGTCCGTGGTGGTGCACCTGGTACGGGACCGTGCCGGGCGGCGCCGGGTCGCCGAAGTCCATGTGCTGGAGCGGGACGGCTCTGGTTTTGTCAGGACCGTGCCGGCCGTGGTGTGGAGCCCTGACGGCTTCGTACCGGAGCGGGGATGGCGGCGCCTGGCCGGTCTGCTGGGCCCTGGGGCCGAGCCGTCGGTGCGGGGCGGAGGCGCGCGGTGACGGGCGGGGCTGCGGGAGCGGGATCCGCGCCGCTGTACGCGGCCGCGTTGTGCGCGGGCCTGGCGGCCTGGGCGCACTCCGGACGGGATCCAGCGCGGCGCAGGGCACGGCTGCTGTTGGCGGGAGGCGGTGTTGTGCCACCGCACGGGGGCGGACTCCCCGGGTTTTTGGCCGAGTTGGCCTCTGGTGCCCGGCGGTGGTGGCGGGCGCTGCCCGGCGAACGGCCCGGGCGCGAACTCCTGTGTCTGCCGATCGGCGGCGCCGTCGCGCTGCTGGGAGATTCCGTGCTGCCTCTGCTCGCGGCCGTGGCCGCCGTGCCGCTCGTGCGGCGGTGGCTGCGGCTGCGGGAACGGCGCAGCGCCTGTGCCCGAAGGGCGACAGAAGTGATCACCCTGTGTGGGGCGGTGGCAGGTGAGTTACGCGCCGGGCGGCAGCCGAACGAGGCGTTGCAGACGGCGCTGATGGCGGGGCACGGCACGGACAGTCCCCGCCCGGGCGACCGGCGGCCCGCCGGTGCCAGAGCGATGGGGGCCGCGCTGATGGCGGCGGCTCGGTTCGGCGGGGATGTACCGGGCGCGCTGCGGCAGGCAGCCCAGCAGCCCGGTGCGGAAGGGCTGTTGGGCGTCGCGGCCTGCTGGGAAGTCGCGGCGGACGGCGGAGCAGGCCTGGCCTCGGGGCTGGAACGGGTCGCCCGGGCGCTGCGCACCGAGCGAGAGCAGAGCGAGGAGTTGGACGCCCAGCTGGCGGGCGCGAGATCAACGGCCGCGATGCTGGCGGCGCTTCCCGTCTTCGGGCTGCTGATGGGTAGTGCTCTGGGCGCCGAGCCGTTGCGGGTACTGCTGCACACCCCGGCGGGGTGGGGCTGTCTGGCCGTCGGCGGTGCGCTGGAGGCCGCGGGGCTCCTCTGGACGAGGCAGATCGTACGGTCCGCGGCCGGCCGACGGGACTCGGAGACCGCGTGAACGTCGACGTCGTCCACAGGCTGGGGGTATTGGTGTGGGCCTCCGCCGCGGCGGTGTGCGGGGCCAGAGCCGTGTGCGAGACCCGCCGGCGGCGCGCGGCGCGCCGCCGCCTGGCGCCTCTGCTGGGTGAGCGCGGAGCACGGTGCGGCCCGTGGGGTGGGCTGCGGGAGGTCTGCCGCGCCTGGACCGCGGCCCGGTGCGGGGCTGTTCGGGACCGCTGGCAGCCGGCGGCCACGGGCCTGTCCTGCTTCGTCCTCGTCGGCGGGGTTCCGGGCTGCTTGCTGGGTCTCGTGGCCGCGTACGCCGTACGGGCGTGGTGGCGCCGGCGCGCGACGAAGGCTGTGGGGACGGACCGTGCGGACACGGCGGCCCGGGACCTGCCGCTGGCTGCGGATCTGCTGGCCGCCTGCCTCGCGGCAGGCGCAGGGCCTCGGGAAGCGGCCGAGGCGGTCGGCGGCTCGCTCGGCGGTCTGGTCGGTGACCGGCTGGTGCAGGCGGCGGCCGAGCTGAGGCTCGGGGCCGAACCGGCAGCGGCCTGGGGCCGCTTGGGGGCTCTTCCTGGCGCGTACGGGCTGGCGCGCTGCCTGGAGCGGGCTCAGGCGACGGGCGTCCCGGCGGTGGAGCCGGTGACCCGGCTGGCCACTCACCACCGGGCGGAACGGGCACGGACGGCCACTGCCGCTGCCCGCCGGGCGGCGGTGCTGGTGACCGCCCCACTGGGGCTGTGCTTTCTGCCCGCATTTTTGACCGTTGGCGTGGCGCCCGTGCTGATCGGGCTGGCGAGTGGGCTGCTCCACGGCGGCTGACCGGGGAGCGGTCCGGCAGGAGACCGAGAGTGAGAGCGAGGGACGGACATGTTCGACTTCAAGCAGATTGGCCGACGCTGGCGTGCGCTGCGACGGGCTGGGAAGGACGCCGGAATGACCACCGCCGAGTACGCGATGGGGACCATCGCGGCGTGCGGCTTCGCTGCGGTCCTGTACAAGGTGGTGACCAGTGGGGCGGTGTCGGCGGCGCTCGAGTCGCTGATCGGAAAGGCGCTCGATGCGCAGTTCTGATCCGTCCGACCGGGGCTCCGTGACGGCCGAGACGGCCGTGGTACTGCCGACCCTGGCCCTGTTCGCGATGGTGCTGCTGTGGGGGCTGATGGCCGCCGCGGCGCAGATCCAGTGCGTGGACGCGGCGCGGGCCGGCGCACGTGCCGCCGCACGGTCTGAGCCGCGGGCGGCCGTACTGGCCGCGGCACGGTCGGCCGCCCCGCGCGGCGCTGAGGTCGCCCTGGCCCGCGAGGGAGATCTGGTGCGGGTGCGGGTCGAGGCGCCGTCGGCGGGACCTGGGCCGCTGTCACTGCGGCTGCACGCCCAGGCCGCAGCGCTCGACGAGGCGGCCGCACTCGGTGGCGAGGCGGCTTCCGACGAGCCCCCGAGCCCGTCGGCCAAGCCGGAGGCGGCTGACAGGGCCGGGGAGAAGCGGTGAACGCCCGTGACGACCGGGGGTCGGCGACGGTATGCACGGCCGTGCTTGCCGCGGCCCTGTGCGTGGTGTTCGCCGTCGTGTTGGCGATGGGGCAGGCGGTGGTGGTGCGGCACCGGGCGGGTGGGGCCGCGGACTTGGCGGCCCTCGCCGCCGCGGACCATGCCCTGGAAGGCCCGTCCGTCGCCTGCGGTGGGGCGCGGCGGGTGGCGGCGGCTCAGGGTGCGCGAGTGGTGCGCTGCTCGGTGCGTGGAGAGATCGCCGATCTCACCGCTGAAGCGCGGTTCGGGCCGTTCGCGTCCCGGGTCCGGGCGCGGGCGGGGCCCGCACGGGCACCGGGCACCCTGCCGGGACC